>JAAUPO010000011.1 GCA_012033095.1 Synechococcaceae cyanobacterium RL_1_2
TAAAAAGTATCAAATGTTGTTAAATCGCCCCCTAAATCCCCGAAGTTAGGGGACTTAATTGCTTAAAAATCTAGGTGATTTCCCCCAGACTGGGGGGCAAGGGGGGCTTTTCAAACATGCTCTTAGTTAAATGGCATCGCAATTAGATGAAGCTCAACTAATTAGGGAAGCTATTTAATTTACTCTGATCTATTAAAACCGATCATGCTCAACGAAGGATCAATCATCCAGGATGTTCCAAGGGATGTTGGCTTACAGAAATCAATGCACGTTAAGATATATATCAATTCCATCAACCCATACAAACAATCCATCACATAATTTTTTATGTCTTCTGCTATTACCGTTGAAAAAACTAAGTTAGAGCAAGCCCCCTCTGCTCCCTTCATTACCTCGGCGATCGCGTTTTGCGCCAAAATACCAAGCGAGTCAATCGAGTAGATGACAGCACCAGGGAGATAGTAAAGGAAATGCTACAAACCATGTACACCTCCAATGGTATTGGTTTAGCTGCGCCCCAGGTAGGAATTCATAAACAAATTATTGTGATTGACTGTGAACCAGAGGATGCCACCATACAACCCCTCATTTTGATTAATCCCCAGATCAAAAGTTTTAGTAAGGATCTTTGTAGTGGCCAGGAAGGTTGTTTAAGCATTCCTGGGGTTTATCTGGATGTTACCCGTCCTCGCGCCGTGGAAGTCATCTACAAAGATGAAAATGGGAAACCTTGCAAATTGAAAGCAGCAGGCTTGTTATCGAGGGCCATCCAACATGAAATGGATCACCTGAGTGGGGTCATGTTCGTCGATCGCGTAGATAATACCCTTGCCCTCAATGAGGAGTTAAAAAAACAAGGTTTTTCAGCCCAAGCGGTTAAAAAAATTAAGTGATCTGTCAGTGATCTGATGGATGTTGTGGGCTAGGGTTAATTGTGGCTGAGCGATCGCGATCCTAGGGCTTTTGGGTTCTTAACAAGATCTGCCTTCCCAGCCCATATCACCAATGCTAGGGGAAAGCAGTTTAACTCCCGATCAAGTTGGTTTCTTCCCTAGCCTGGGATTAATTCTTCACCAGAAAAAATCAACTAAAAAAAATCAACTAGAAAAATCAGTTAGCTAACCCTGAATGTCTTAATATCGAAGGTCGGATCATTAATCCCTGATAATTGAAAAGACAAATTAAAGACAAATTAAAGATAAAGAAAAAACCAATTTAAATAGGACTTATGCACAAGTCCCCTAAATTCCCCAAATGTGGGGGACTTGCTTGAACGATTGTCCCCAAACATCCTGGTTCCCAGGACACAATCGAAATTTTTGCGTAAGTCCTGTTAAAAACAAGGTCATGTTAAAGCTGTAAGGATATTTATAACTGGGATAATTGATTACCCAGCGGTTTAACCTTCATAATCCTTACTGATATAGGACGACAAAAACAAAATTTAAATTCTTACTTTACCTATTAACTTACCCATCACCACCAAGGATAAATTACGATTATGATGATGACTCCCAAAAGCGGCATTTTTTTGTTAGGGGCCTGTATTGCAGCGATCGCGGGGGTCGGCTGTGTGTTTGAATTAACCTCTGGCAATCCCGATCTGGGTAATGGCACCACCCAAGCCATTTTAGCGGCTAGTATTCCAGCCACAATTCTATTCTTTGTCGCTGCGGTTAAAGATGCTAGGGCCAACATGTAAATGTAATTATCCGGATGCCTTAAGCCCATGAGTCCAACCCAAACCCTTGGTTATATCCGTCAATGTACTACTGGCGGAGTGAATATTGCTCCGTTACAGCCCTGTCCCCTGCTAGCCAATCAAACCTATACCATTGGCCGAGAGCCAAGCTGTGAGATTGCCCTAGATCCTCATCTTTATACAGGGGTATCCCGCCGCCATAGCTTACTTAGACCGGTTAATCATCAACCAGGGGCCTGGGAACTGGTGGATTTAGGTAGTGCCAATGGGACTTACTATAACCAGCAAGTATTAAACCAAGGGCAAAGTCAGATATTACAATCTGGCGATCGCTTTACCCTAGGGGAAGATGGCCCAGAATTTGAGATTGAGTATGGCTATAATACCCCCACGATCGCCACGGGCAATAGTTTTCAACCCTCAATCCCCCCGATCACTGCTTCCCCAAATACGCCGATCGCCCCAGATTCTAACCCCCAGGGCCAGGATCAATTAACCTTTACTCAATTATTTCCCATCGCTTCCACCGGTAAAGATTTACGCAGGAAAGGGTTACTCGTTCCCGGTATTGCCACCGTTATTTTTGTCGTGTTGATGTTTATGACCATTGGCAATACAGAAGCTTTCAACATCGTACTGGGTATTTACTTAGCCGCAGCGGCCTATCTTTATATCTATAAGTTATGCGGTAAGGATAAACCATGGTGGTTATTATTGGCCACGGTTATTTTCACCATGATTTTATTGGTTAGCCCGGTTTTATCCCTATTTATTGTGGTATTTCGGGAAATTTTGCCCGGTAATATCGATAACGCTTCTAGCTTATTTGGCCTATTTATCTCCATGTTTTTCGGGGCGGGGCTGATGGAAGAGTTGTTAAAAGCGATCCCTATTTTTGGTTGTTATCTCCTTGGTAAAAATTTTGAAGGGACAAAACGCGATCGCTTAGGAGTATGGGAACCCCTAGATGGCATTTTAATCGGGACGGCTTCAGCGGTGGGCTTTACCCTCGTCGAAACCCTTGTTCAATACGTGCCCGAAACCCAAATGACCGAAGGAGATTTAGCCGGAACTCAACTATTAATTGCTCGCATTTTAGGTACGGTGGCGGGCCATGTTGCCTATAGTGGCTATTTTGGTTACTTTATCGGCTTGAGCGTGATGAAGCCCCAACAAAAATGGAAAATTTTAGCGATCGGCTATTTCACCGCCTCCCTACTCCACGCCCTCTGGAACACCATGGGGAGCTACAGTATTATCCTATTAACGGTAGTGGGAATGTTTTCCTACGCTTTTCTTGCCGCCGCTGTGTTAAAAGCTAGGGAAATTTCCCCCACACGATCGGAGAATTTTGCTACCCGCTTTAAAAATAATTAAATACACTCTTACAGTCCATAACCAAAAGTTCATGGTAATTCTGGCAAGGAATTTATTCATTAAGGCATAACGGGGCCAGGACTTGCGCAAAAATTTCGATTCTGTCCTGGAAACCATGGTGTTTGGGGATGTTTAGGGACAATCGTTTAAGCAAGTCCCCCAACTTTGCGGGATTTAGGGGGCTTGTGGGTAAGTCCTAAGGGATTAGATCGCGATCGCTTACCCCATGGGGATGCCATCCCAAATCCGCCAAGTAAAGTAAGGATATATTTGAAATCATTGCTATTGGCAACCATTGAGACCAAAATTAATTTTCCATATTCAATAAAACGGATTTGGGATCAAAATATCGTGATGACGGATAATAACACGACAAACTATGGCAACCCTGAGAAAATAGGGATAGGAAAGATTGGGCGATTAGTTAGGAATTTTGTCTAAAATAAGGGTTCATTGTTTGAGGTAAGCCTATGCCAGAAATGGCTGAAAAATTTTCTTTCCCCACGATAGATAGCGCGATCGCGATCGCTGGACCAAGGGAAAATAATTTACAATTTCTCAGTCGTCGTACGGGAGCCAAATTAGTAATGAGGGGCCAGGATCTCCATGTATCCGGTCAAGAGAAAGCCGTTAAACGATGTGTCTCCATTCTTCAAACCCTCAAACCCCTCTGGGCCGGAGCCCAACCCATTGGAGAACCGGATCTCGTTACTGCCATCACCGCGATCGATCAAGGCCACCAAGATCAGTACCGAGATATGCAGGCCAACGTTTTAGCCACTACCCGCCGTGGGGAAGCGATCAAAGCCAAAACCTTTCGCCAAAAACAATACGTCAAAGCCATCCAAAACCATGATGTTACCTTTGGCATTGGCCCCGCTGGTACAGGCAAAACTTTTTTAGCTGCAGTAATTGCAGTCAAAGCCTTACTAAATGATGAATGCGATCGTTTAATCCTAACTAGGCCGGCCGTCGAAGCAGGGGAAAGACTCGGTTTTCTCCCCGGTGACCTCCAACAAAAAGTTGACCCGTTCCTACGGCCCCTCTACGACGCTTTATATGAGTTTATTGAACCCAGCAAAATCCCCGATTTAATGGAAAAGGGTCGCATTGAAATTGCCCCTTTAGCCTATATGCGGGGCCGCACATTGACAAAATCCTTTGTAATTGTAGATGAAGCCCAAAATACTACCCCAGCCCAACTAAAGATGGTATTAACCCGCCTTGGTTTTGGTTCCCGGATGGTGGTCACGGGGGACATTACCCAAACCGACTTACCCGCCCACCAGGATTCAGGGTTAATCGTAGCTAGTCGCATTTTAAAAAATGTAGAGGGCATTGCCTTTTGTCAACTCACCCAAGCTGATGTGGTGCGTCATCCGTTAGTGCAAAAAATTGTGGCCGCCTATGAACAGGCTTCAAAGTGACGTAGGACTATCCCTTGAAATTGAAATTGATAGCTGTGGTCAGAAGAATAGAACTATTGGGAGGAAATAAAGAAGAAAATCGCTGAAAACCTGATACAGATTCCTTTAATACTTACGCACAAGCCCCCTAAATCCGCCAAATTAGGGGCTCGTGCGATTGTCCCCAAACATCCTAGTTCCCAGGACAGAATCGAAATTTTTACGTAAGTCCTGCATCAATTACAAAATTCTGGGAAGGGGTTAGTTTTTTGTTTGTAAATTAATTTTGTGAATTAATTTTGTGAATTAATTTTGTGAATTAATTTTGATGCTGGTTTTTGTTTTAACTACTCACAAAAATTGATCGCTACAAGTCTTATTCTACAAAGTTTTAATCATACTTGTCCCCTTTTAAGGGATTTGTTGCGTAGAAGGGGCTTAACTTCTCTGGCTACGGCGATAAAAGCTATTTCAGAAGCCCTTTATCCCTCAAATTGGGAAAAAAATACTGGCAAAACTCCCTGCACTGGGAGAATCAATGGTGGGAATTGTCAACTTGTTACCCTTCTCCAACATCCTCTTCGAGCCTTGCATAAACTTTTACATAGCTTTTCCCGATTGGGATGATCGGCATTGACTTCCTGTGGCACAATGGCTAGGTGTTTTCGTTAGGAATAACAACCTATGACCATCGATCTACCCGTTATTGTTGACGTTGTTATTGGTTTAGTTTTCATTTATTTTATCCTCAGTCTATTAGCTTCAGAAATCCAAGAACTATTAGCGACTATTTTGCAGTGGCGGGCAAAGCACCTCAAGGAATCCATTGAAATGCTGCTGATGGGGGTTCCCAAGAAACCTGTAACCCCAACAAAAAGACCACCCAACAGAATCGGGAAGTCGAGCAACAAATTCGTCAGACCCGCGAGCTTGCCAACGAACTCTACGATCATCCTTAATTAGTAGTCTCAATTTTGAAAAAACAGGGAAGCTAGCCCGTGTAATTCGTAAATATTTCGGTTGGATTGAGCGGTTTTTCCGTTCCCTCGATGGTTCTGGAAACGATGTGTTTGGCGGAAAAATAGTGCTCCGTCCCACATTCCTCCGGATGTTTTTGCTAAAACCATCGTTGATAGTCTTAAAATTGGCCGCATTATTAAAGAATTAAATGCCGATAAAGTCCATAGTTTGGAGGAGGAATTAATCAAAAGAATCAATCAAGGGTGGCGTTTTTTAGCCTTAGAGCAAAAAGTGGGGGACGATCTTAAATTTGAACTCGATAGTGAACGTTTAATTAATATTGTTAGGCGCATCGGGGACGATCTGAAGGATGGCAAAATTGATTTTAAATCTGCGATTACTAGCATTCAAAAACAACTGGATCAATATATTTTGTTTGCGGAAAAATTACCGGAAGGGGCAAACAAACAACAGTTCATTTATCAGTTAAAAATGTTGGAGCGCAATATTTATGTAGATGAACAAACGGCCATGTGGCTCAACAGCACGGCCGCTAATATTAATCAAGTGATTAATGGTTATAAAGCGATCAAAAGTTTGGGGTACTTTGATGAAAATGATCCAGTACAACAAAAGATTAAAGAAGTGTTAATGGATGGGGAAGATGGGGTTGAAACCGTATTAGGCAAAATTCGTCATTTACCGGAACGGTTAGTGAGCAACCTTGCGACGATCGCTCTAGAAGCGAAAAGTAAAGTGGAAGATATGGAGGAGGAAATTAAAAACTTTAATGGTGGACTAAAAATCTGGTTTGATCATGGCATTGCGAGGGCATCGGGGGTTTATAAACGGAACGCGAAAGGGGTTAGTTTTGTGATTGGATTGGTGGTGGCCTTGGCGGCGAATGCAGACACGTTTCATATGGTTGAACAGTTATCTATTGATTCTGATGTGCGGGGTTTAGTGTTAGAAGAAGCCACCCAAACGATCGCGGCTTACCCCCCAGAGGATCAATTAATTCAATCACCGGAATTACCGACTCCTACCCCTAATAGCAATAACGTCCCACCACCACCACCGCCCCCAGCGATCGGCACTCAAACCGAAGACAACAGTAATCAGTCTGCTACGGAGGGCAATAACGCGGCTCCAGGGGAGGCCACCGAGGTTAACCCGACCCCCACTTCTGAGTTGAGTCAACAACAAATAGAACAAATGCAGGATAGAGCGAGGGAGATTACGGGTAGTTTTCCGTTACCGATCGGGTGGGGCAAGGATAATTTGGATTTACAAAAAACTAGCACCGAAGATTGGAGGATTGGAGAGTTCTATCTGGGTTGGTTACGGATTGGGGTGGGGTGGTTTGTGACGGCGGTGGCTGTTTCCATGGGGGCCCCATTCTGGTATCAAATCCTAGGTAAGGTCATTGATATCAAAAATATTGGCAAAAAAAATACATCCGAGGGCTCAGGTAATTAATTTTCCCTAGGCCTAATGCAAGTACTAGGGGCTGTCATCCTTTAAACCGCAAACTTTTCTTAGCTAGGGATTTCAGTTTAAAACTATATTTTCTGAACTTGGCTCAGGATCAACGCTTTAACGCGAACGGATGACACGCCCTAGTCAATTTTGTATTATGAGGATGCCTGAAAAGTATCAAATGTTGTTGAGTCGCCCCCTAAATCCCCCAATTTTGGGGACTTAATTGGTTAAAATCTGGGTGATTTCTTCCAGAATGGGGGGTAAGGGGGGGCTTTGCCAACATCCTCTTAGGTTGTTTCTGTGGTTAAGTTGGTGGTGGTTCCATGGTCAGCGATCGCGGACGGTTGGGGTTTTCGCATTGCTTTAAACATCCCAAAACGACATAGGCCCAACCCAAATCCTAGGCGCATTAACATGAGTGTGGGCACTTCCCGTAAAGACTTGATTAACCCCGGTACCCCAAATTTAATTAAACCCTCTGGTCTAACGACCCCCTGCCAAATGGAATCTAACCAAGAGGGTAAAGTGGGTTGAGTCCAATCGTCGGTTATTACTTCTCCTTGTACCCAACCTGTGGCTGCTAAGGCTTCAGCAAATCCCTCAATACTCGCAAACTGGGGATGGGCCCATTGATCTAATAATTGTTTCATGACAATCCGTTCCCATAGGTTCAGGGGCTTAACGCGATCGTCCCGTTGATTCCAATCCGCCACGACCAAAATCCCCCCTGGCTTTAATACCCGTAGTAACTCCTGGGCAAAACCGGCCTTATCGGGCATGTGGGGGCCCGCTTCCACTGACCACACCACATCAAAATGGCATCGGGGAAAGATAGGGCCATGGCATCATCGACTGCAAACTTAGCAGAAACGGCATCGGGGGTTAATGCTGTAGCCCGGGCAACCTGCTGGGGACTGGATGGTAATGCCTGTAACCTCAAAACCATAGTCCTGGGCTAAAATACGACTACTTCCCCCAATGCCGCAGCCCACATCTAGTAAAGTCTTGCCTGGGGCTAAGCGATCGAGGCCTCCCCACTTAACCATTTCATGGACAAAATCCACCTTTGCGGTGAGAAAATTTTTCCGTTGCACCGGATCACCATAGTGACCTAAATGGATATGTTCTCCCCAATAAAATTCCACAAGGCCGTCTTCTGTCCATTCATCATAGGAATTAGCTACCGAATCCGTGGATTCATACTTCCGGGGAGTGAGCACATAAATAGTTAGGGCAACAACGGGAGTGGCTAGGACTAGGGTAAGGACGAAAGCTACATTCATAGAAATTGACAGTATCTGCAAAGGTTAAATCAGGCCATGGGGGCAACATATTACCAATGATGGTTTTAATCACAGCTTTGGCAACGTTGCGTCTTAATAGTTTGTCATATTTCTTAACTTTAAGCCGGGTCGGGGGGAAATTCTGCCCGATCGCTTAGACCTTTAGACCTAATTAGGCCTGTGGGACTTATCGGATTCAATGAAAAATGAATGAAACATGGATATGTTAGGGTTTGCCCTTGAACCAACAATAACTATTTCAGGGCTTACGCAAAAATTTCGATTCTGTCCTGACAATCATGATACTTAGGAAAAATAGTGCAACCAAGTCTCCCATCCTTGGGAAATTTAGGGGGCTTGTGGGTAAGTCCTATATTTCTGCGGTTTAGTTGGTCAGGGCTTACGCAAAATTTAAATTCTGTCCTGGGAACCATGATATTTGGGGACAATCGTTCAAGTAAGTCCTGCAAATTTGGGGAATTTAGGGAGCTTGTGCGGAAGTCCTAACATTTTAATTAAGCTCACTATTACCAGTTCTCCGTACCCCTGGCCAGTCTTGGCAAGAAAAAATCAATGGCTGATATAGAGTTCATCGCCGAAATGTTGAGATCCTGCCGTTACGCTTGGGGGAAATGTAAGATGGACTTAACATTTATTTAATTATTAGTAATCAATCTTACAGAGTCTTCCTTTATGACCATTCCTGCATTTTGCCAAGGTATCGCCCACTTTGCGGATTCTTTACCTGAGTTTGAACGGTACGGCCAAAACCCAGCGATCGCGGAGGGAGCTACGGCCGTTGCTAGTTCTAGCGATGATCAAGGGGTCTATCAAACCCTGTTAGCGGCCGATGCTCTCCGTTATTTGACCCTTCAAGTGACCGCTAGTAAAGAATCTGGTCACCCTGGAGGTTTTGCTAGTATTGCCGACGCGATCGCGGCCTTAGTGATGTTAGGTCATAAAAATATCATTACCGAAGTAGGTCACCATGCCCCCGGTTTTTATAGCAATGTGTTCCTTGATAGTTCCCTTGAAGCCATGGGCATCAGTACCGTTGAGCAAATGATGGCCAAATTTCGGGAGCGGGAGGGCCTATTAGGCCATTTATCTGGTCAAATTCCTGGCTTACTCAATCCGGCGGGCCCCTAGGTCAAGGTCAACATTTTGCCATGGTGGGGGCAAAACTCCATCCTGGGATTTTATTTCCTGTGACGATCGGGGATGGTGGTTTAGGGGAACCCTACATCATGAGTAGTTTTGGCCATTTCCATACCGCTTTTCCCCAGGTAACGAACTTCCTCCCGATTTTGGTCTGGAATGGCTACTCCCAAGAACACCACAGCATGGTCTCCACCCAAACCAATGAAGAAATGATCGCCTATTGGCAAGGGAACGGTTTTGAGGAGGTGATTTTAGTCAATGCTAAGGACTTTGACGATCAAAATCAACCTGGGGAGTATGTGGATAGTACCGCTTTTTCCTTTACACAACGTTTAGCCTTTACTAAAGCGATCGTTGAGGCAACCGATCGCGCGGCGCAGTCAGCCCTCGGTGGTACCCTGACGGTATTAATTGTCAAACAGCTCAAAGGGGCAGGGGTTCATAAGCGGGGTTCCCAATCCCATAACCTTTATCCTGGGGATAGCCTGGACAAAGATTACATTGTTGCGGCCCTTAAACAACGGGCCCTAACCCCCGAAGCTTGGAATTTGGTGCGGACTAATTACCTACGGGCGGCCGGTGGCCCCGCTGCCCAGGTAGCTGTCACCGAAACTGAATTACCTTTACCCCAGCTTGCCCCCTTGCCCCTACAAGAGTTCACTAAGGAAGAGAAAAAAGTTTCTACCACCGCGATCGGGGAATTAGTAGTGGCTGTGGGTCAACAGGATCCTGGTTTCTTGGTCACTAATGCCGACGGTAACGCGGCTTCGGGTATTAACAATATCAACGTTGGGCTGAAAATTGTGCACCCCACCACCGATGAAATCTATTTTCAACAACCCCAAGGTCAAGTCTATGAACCCCTGAGCGAAGATGCCTGTGCAGGTACTGCGGCGGCTTTGGCTTTATTTGGTAGTCGTAGTTTATGGTGTTCCTATGAATCCTTTGCCATCAACGGTTTACCCATTTGGCAAACGGTCACCCAAGCCATGGCAGAACTCCGTCGTCCCACCCCTGCCACGGTTACCCTCTTCACTGCTGGAGCTTTAGAGCAAGGCCGTAACGGCTGGACTCACCAACGTCCAGAAGTAGAAAACTATTTTGGTGCCATGGTGCGCAACGGTAACGTGTTTAATTTGTTTCCCTGTGATGCTAACAGTGCTCAGGTTTGTTATGACTGGGCAGTACAGCAACAAAATAAAGGGATTACCATCACCGTTAGTAAATCTCCCCTCCCGATTTACACCACCCTAGAGCAAACTCGCACCGCGATCGCGGAAGGTGGAGTGGTAATCAAACAAACCAGCGGCACCCAAACGGTGGTCTTTGCGGTGATTGGAGACATGACCCTAATTCCGGTCTTCGAAGCCGTTGAGATATTAGCCCAAGCGGGTATTGGCTCTAAAGTGGTATCCCTGGTTAATCCCCGCCAACTCTACCGCCCCACCGATGTTGCTTGGGATAAATGTACCCAATCCCCCAATGGTAATTTCTTGAGCGATGACAAATTTAATGACCTCTTTGGTGGTGATGTGGTGTTAGGAATTACTGGAGGTAGCACCGCCCCCTTAGAACCCGTCATGCTCAGAAGCACTGCCCCCAGGGATGTCATTGGCTGGAAACGGGGGGAAACCACAGCCTCCGCTGGGGAAATCATGGCGTTCAATGGTATTACTGCCCAAACCATGGTTGATCGAGCTAAGGCGTTGCTGTAAATACCATCAACTTTAAGCTTTACCCCTCGATCGGCTCCAACGGTTACTCGATCGCTCTAGCCCTAGGGGGATTAGATTCTAAAGTTGACAAATTTAGACCATTAGGACTTACGCACAAGCCCCCTAAATCCCCAAATTTGGGGACTTGCTTGAACGATTGTCCCCAAACATCCCCAAACATCATGGTTCCCAGGACAGAATCGAAGTTTTTGCGTAAGTCCTGACCATAAAGCCTTATCCTGTGGGGGTTGAGCCTATTCAGCCCCTACATTTTTATGGTTAACCCTGATATTTTTGGTAGTGCTAAAGGTGTAAGGATATTTAGACCCAGGATAATTGATTATCAAGGGGTTTAATCTTCCTGATCCTTACTTGTATAGGACTACCAGCAATTTTAAGCAATTTGCTTACTATAAACCCGATCGCTTTTACGACAAAGACTACCAAAATCACAGTAACGACAAGCGTTTTGCTCTTGATCCGGCCAGACAGGATAACAACCGGAGTTTAAATGGGATTTGAGGTGCTCGATCGCGGCCCTTAATTCTTCTGGAGCCGCTGCTTTCGATTTAAGCTCCTGGGCTTTAGCAAAGGAATAGTAACTGGTTTTATGGACAAGATCGGGCCCAACGTGTTGCTCCACGATCGCTTGATATACCGCTAATTGAAGATCTAGCTTGGTTTGGCCGGCTTCATTTTTAATCCCATCGGGAACGGAGGAACCGCTTTTATAATCCATAACGCTCCAGCCCTCAGGGGTTAGCTCCAGGCGATCGATGCGACTGGTAATGGTCAAACCATGCCATTGACCCTCTAATTTTGCCTCTACTTGGATAGCGGTTAGATCTGCCCGATGGTGCGGCAGAAAAGTGTTATCCCTAAACACCCTTTGCAGCACCCGCAGATGTTCCCGCCGTTGATGATGCCAACCCGGTAGGCGGCCTAGCTCTAATTCCTGTTCTCCCTGGTTAAACCAAAGGGTGATTAAGGATTCATCGTCTAATGTTAGGTTAGGATCACGTTGATAGGCCTTGATGGCTAGTTCTGCTACCCGATGGTAAAGATTGCCCTTGGTTAGGGGGTTAATTTCCCTATCCTCTTCCTCGATCGCCCCTAACTTTAACAGTCGGGCCGCAAACCATTTAAATCCACATTGCCCTAGTTGGGTTAATTGGGTCACGCTAAACCGATGGTGATGATAATCAAAGGGTTCTCCCACAATGCCATCGTACTGATCAAAGTGCTTCCCACCGTAACGATTAACCTCAATCCGGTGGTTAGCGATCGCTTTATCCAAAACGGGATCATCCATAACTTGGGATTGGCGCAGATACCATTGGCGAGCTAGGGGTTTGCTGGCCAGAGCCATCGGAGGGGGTTCCTGGGCAATTAGGTTTAATGCCGTCAGATAGGGGGAGGGGGCTGTTGCTAGATATTTACCCCCTTGAAAAGCCACCTTACTATAGGAAAAACTCAGTTCCGTGGTTGCCATCTGCTGGAGTACGGCGAAGGTGAAACGTGCTGTTAACGCTTTTTCCTCCGCTAGGGGCCAATGCCATCCGAAGCGTTTCAGTTGTTTGCCTTCATAAAAATCCAGTACGACATCATCGTTAATGGGCTGGGGTAATTGACCATCCACCGTATCTAATACGAAGACGTAGGGGTATTGAGCACCGATAATTTTTTCTGGCCGGTGCAGTTCCACCAGCGATCGCCCTGGATAAGCGGGGGTTTGTAAGATCTGTAAGCTACTAAGTAATAATTCCTGCCACTGGTGCCAGCTCAGAAGTTCTGAACTACTCCCTAAGGGGTAGGAGCAAAGGGCCCCTAGACCTGCCATCAGGTTTTGGTAAGCCACACTTTCCCTTGACCATCGAGCAAGGTTACTTGTAGGGCGAATAATTCAAAAAGTTGTTTAAACTGATCTAGCCACTGGGTAATGGTTTTGGTTGCTAAATCACCCAATGGCTGTAGCGGGAAGGTGGCCCC
This sequence comes from Synechococcaceae cyanobacterium RL_1_2, assembly GCA_012033095.1. GTDB lineage: Bacteria > Cyanobacteriota > Cyanobacteriia > Cyanobacteriales > JAAUPO01 > JAAUPO01. The sequence goes on from JAAUPO010000011.1 coordinate 13,076, forward strand.
AAGGATAGCTTGCCAACCCTCTAAACCACGGGGTTGGGCTTCTCGAATGGCACTAAATTGTGCTGGGGAGAGAAGGGTTTGCTGGGGCCCTCGACTGAGGGGATGAATTAATAATTGAAGAGTTAAGGCCGTCGGTAATTGTTGGGCCATCACTGTCAATAGCAGTTTTAACCAAGGCCCTAGACGGGTTTCCTTGAGGGGAATTTGATAGGGTAAGCTCACCGGAAGTTGAAATTCCGCCGCTAAATCTAGTAATCGATCGCCCCAACGATGATCATCCGCTGCGACTAAGACAATTTCTTTAGTGGAAACCCCTTGATGGAGTAACTGTTTTACTTGGGTAAGGGTTCCCCTCAGCTCACCATCTTGATCGGGGTAATGGTAACAAACTGGCTCGATCGCTGGTAAACCCATCGGCACTACCTCCATGGTTAGGTCAACAACCCGCCAACCCTGAAGCGTTAAGTAATCGGTGATCGGGTCAAGGTGGGAACCTAGGGTGCGATCCTGGGGAGAACATAGACTGAGAAGACTTTCCTCGGTGGCGATCGCATTGATCCAGGCTAACTCATCGGGTTGGGGGCCAAAGTAACCATAGATCCATAGGGGTTGGGGGATCAGATCATACTCTAGCGATCGCCAAAAAATTTCTGCGGGGTCCACTAGATGGCTCAACCTCAAACTACGCTGATAGGATTGGGCGACCCGGTAGAGTGGTTTCACCCTAGGGGACAGATGGCTTTCGTCTAGGGTTAATGTGGGGGCGGCTTGCAAAAATTTTTTGATGGTGGCCATCCATGTTCTGGTGGTGCCATCAAGGTCTGTTGGGTTTACTTCCGCCGCGATCGCTGTCCGTAATAATTGATAGGCCCTAATCGGATGGATGACGTTAATGTGGTGAGCTTTTAAATGGTTCTCTGCTAAGGTGGCTAGGGTCAGGGGATTGCCTTTCCCCCCCAAGGTCCGATCGCTAGGCACATTAGGGGTAACTACCCGTAACGATGAATGGCCTGAATGCCCTAAACCCGCTGCAATTAAGACCCTGATTTGATCACTTCGATGAATAATGCCCATAAATTACATCCTATCCTTGACCCAATGTGAGTTTTTTTAGCTTAGCTTAACCGAGATAATTAACCTAAGTTCAGGATCAAGCAAAGGCAGAGAGTAAGCTAACCATAAGCCGCAATTCAGTAAACTTGCCCTAGATTTAGTATTGCTTTTTATCAATAACCCGATCGCAACTTGAAATATGGCTATCCCAATCAGACAGGACTTACGCAAAAATTTCGATTCTGTCCTGGGAACCAGGATGTTTTGGGGACAATCGTTCAAGCAAGTCCCCCAAATTTGAGGGATTTAGGGGGCTTGTGCTTAAGTCCTATCAGGTTAAGAATTTTAAGAA
>JAAUPO010000283.1 GCA_012033095.1 Synechococcaceae cyanobacterium RL_1_2
TTGCTGAGATTCTTAAAGTGCATGATTTTGAGTCCCTTAGCGCAGATAACGGTACCACAGGACTATTGTTAGCAGAATCTAAACGTCCTGATTTAATTCTGATGGATGTGGTGATGCCGGAAATGAATGGTTTTGATACCTGTGGCAAGTTAAAGCTGAATCCTTTAACCCGCGACATTCCTGTGATTATCATGACGGGACTATCGAAGGAGGAAGCGATCGTTAAGGGCTTTGAGCAAGGAGCCGTGGACTATATTAGTAAACCTTTTTCCGAAGAGGAATTAGTGGCCCGGGTCAGTGTTCATATCAATCTGCGCCATCTTCAGGAAACGTTGGAGTTTCAGGTGGCGGAACGAACGGCGGAGTTAACGAAAACCCTGAAGGATTTGGAATCTGCTCAATTACAATTAATCCAGAGTGAAAAGTTATCGTCCTTGGGGCAATTATTGGCAGGCCTAGCCCATGAGATTAATAACCCCCTTAATTTTATTGATGGCAACCTAGACCACGCCACTGAGTATATTTCTGATGTGTTGGCGATCGTGGAGATGTATGAAGGTAAATTTGCCCAATTGCCCTTAGACATTGCGGAATTTGCAGATGAAGCGGATCTAGATTTTGTGAAGGAAGATTTGCCCAAACTATTGGAATCCATGCGGGTAGGAACCAAAAGAATTAAAAGTATTATTTCTTCCTTGAAAAATTTCTCCCGTAAGGATGATCAAACCAAACAACCAATGGATATCCATGAAGGTTTGGATACGACCCTTATGATTTTGGGCAATCGCATTAAGGGGAAAGGGAAACGCCCTCAGATTGAAATTGTTAAAAAGTTTGGTGCCATTCCTCCGGTTATTTGTTATCCAAGCCAGTTAAATCAAGTGTTTATGAATATTTTAGCTAACGCGATCGATGCGATCGAGGAGGCTTTAGCCCAACCAACGACACCGGATTTTGTGCCAACGATTGAGATTCAAACCCAAGCTATCAATAATACTTGGATCAAAATCATGATTGTGGATAATGGTGTTGGCATTACGACGGAATTTCAATCCCATATTTTTGAAGCTTTTACTACGTCTAAACCGATCGGCAAAGGTACCGGTTTAGGCATGTCCATTAGTTATAAAATCATTACGGAAAACCACGGCGGGGAACTAACAGTCACGTCCGAACCAGGTCAAGGAGCAACTTTTTCCCTGATGATTCCGTTAGCGATCGCTGAATAGCCAGATTGGTTTTCAACTTTACACCTCAATACCCATCAATCATTAGCCATAGTTCAAGTTGATCAATCTTGTGGAAAACCCACCTTGTATAATGGCAAACTATTGCCCATCATGGAAAATTACAGCTAAAAAATTACAACTTTTTTCTTTCTGCTAACAATCCTTCCCTTTTAATTTGCATTTATTGAGTCCTTAATTCTGCTTTTATGCCTGTACAGCTTTACCATATCATTGCGTTTCTACTATCCATGACAGTTGTGATTTGGAGTACTCCTTTGGTGAAAACCATCGGCCTAAAAAGTGGAAAAGTCGATCGGCCCAATGCGAGAAAAGTTCACCGTAATCCCATCGTTCGTATTGGGGGCATTTCCATTTTTGCAGGAACTATTTCCGCCTTATTGATGGTGTGGGTATTGGGAGGGTTCCCGATTTTACTACCTAACCGTGAATGGGAGATTTGGGGGGTTGCCTTTGGTGGCTTGTTCTTTTTTCTAATTGGTTTGGCGGATGATTGGTTTGAATTGTCAGCCATGTCCCGTTTGGTGATGCAGGTAGCGATCGCGACCATTTGTTGGGGTATGGGGTTAGGATTGATTTCCTTTCCATTCCGTTCGTGCCTGGGGACTTAATTCAAATTGGATTTTTAAGTTGGCCCATTACTATTTTGTGGCTAGTAGGCATGGCCAATGCCATTAATTGGATTGACGGCTTAGACGGTTTAGCCGCTGGAGTATCGGGGATTGCAGCGGTGATCATGTTAGTGGTCACCCTCTTTATGGAACAAACCTCTGCGGCTTTAATTGCTGCGTCCTTAGCGGGGGGAGCCCTAGGCTTTTTGCGTTATAACTTTAACCCTGCCCAGATTTTTATGGGGGATGGGGGTTCCTATTTTATGGGGTTTACCCTGGCAGGGATTGCGGTCATTGGTTTAGTCAAAACCACAGCTATTACCGCCGTGGTCTTACCCTATGTGATTTTAGCTGTCCCGATCGTGGACATGTCCGCCGTCATTATTGCCCGTATCAGTAGTGGCAAGTCTCCCTTTACTGCGGATAAACGCCATTTACACCATCGACTATTAGAAGCAGGGATTTCCCAACGCATGACCGTGCTCTGTATCTACGGTCTAACCCTATGGGTGGGGAGCTTAGCCATGGCTTTTCCGGTGTCCTAGTAGTCGGGCTTATGTTGTCATTGCCAGTATGATTTTAGGATATTTAAGTTGGTTTGCTTGGCGTACCCGCAACTTAAATTAACTCACTAAACTTAAGGTAGCCTATGGGTCTAAATAAAATTAGTTGGGGTTTAATCACTAGTGCCCTAATGGTAACTACAGGGGTCATTGCCTATGAATATTGGCCTGATCCAGTACCCACTGCCGCTGATCAGAGCGTTATTCAAACCCTACACTTCGATCAAGGTGCAATAGAACGGATTACCATCGCCCGTGGTAGCGATCGCCTAGAATTAGTACCGACAGGGGATAGCCTTCAACCTTGGGATCTGATCCATCAAGGGCAACAGCAACCTGCTAATACTGCAGCGGTTTCCTATTTACTAAATTTATTTGCGGAGCCGGATCAAGGCCGCATGATCGAAATTACCGCCGAGCAACGCCAACTGTATGGTTTAACCACACCGATCGCCGTCCTTACCATCGCAACAACCTCAGGATTACATACCATTAATCTCGGTAAGGACACCTTCAATAATCAATCCCTGTATGCTGAAATTGATCCCCAACCAGACCAACTTCCCCAGGTAGCGATTCTTAAAGTAGATTGGCGTAATGCGGTGCTGCGGCCAACGGAACAGTGGATTGGCCAAACAGTGGCCCCCTCACCCCAAAAACCATAACACCATAGAACACCATAGATTTTTGCTCAGATAGGGGCTAAAATCCCTTAACGTTTAAGCCGATAGTTTTATCTATCATTTATCTACTTTTATTTTTTTTAATCTGCTGCCATGAGCCATCAAGCCGTTGCCAAGTTGTATGATCGCTACCCTTTTCCCCCTGATCCCCTGAGCGATGATGTGCCCCCAGGTTATAATTGGCGATGGAGTTGGCAGGCAGCCCATAATTTCTGTACTGGCCTTAAGGCAAGGCGGGATGATATTCGTATTTTAGATGCGGGCTGTGGTACCGGTTCTAGCACGGATTATTTAATTCACCTCAATCCCCAAGCCGAAGTTACTGCCATTGATATTAGTAGCGGAGCCTTAGCGGTGGCCCAAGAGCGTTGTCAGCGATCGGGGGTATTAACCGATCGCCAGGTCACATTTCGTCAACTCAAAGTGGAAGAAGTGGATCAGTTACCAGGCCAATTTGATTTGATTAACTCGGTGGGGGTACTGCATCACTTGCCCGATCCTAAGGCCGGAATTAAAGCCCTCGCCGAAAAGTTGGCTCCAGGGGGTTTGTTTCGATATTTTTGTACTATGCAGAACTAGGTCGATGGCAAATTCAGTTAATGCAGGAAGCGATCGCGTTACTTCAGGGACAACGGCGCGGAGATTATGACGATGGGGTGCAGGTGGGCCGTCAACTGTTTGCTAACCTACCGACAAATAACATTTTGGTGAAGTACGAACAAGAACGGTGGGCCTTTGAAAATCAGCGGGATGAAGCCTTTGCGGATATGTATGTTCACCCCCAGGAAACCGATTACAATATTTACACCCTCTTTGATTTAATTGATGCTTCGGGGTTAGAGTTTGTTGGTTTTTCCGATCGCCGATTTTGGAACCTGGAACGTTTGATCAGTGAAGCTCCTGAGCTGATCGACAGAAGTAAAAAATTAAGCGATCGGGATTTATATCGCCTGATCGAACTCCTAGACCCCCAAATTAGCCACTATGAATTTTTCTTAGCTAAACCACCATTTAAGAAAGAAGATTGGGCCGATGATCATAAATTAAAAGCCGCGATCCCTAGCCTTACCCCTTGCGTACAAGGTTGGCCCTCAAAAACCGTATTTGATTATAACTTTGAACTTAAAACCTTTGAAGAAGGAGAATTTCAATTTTTACAAGGCTGTGATGGCACCAAAACCGTGGGGGACATTTTGACCCAAATGGATTTGGATATGGCCGTAGCCCGATCGCTCCAGCAGCAGCAATTTATTCTACTCAATCCCCAAAAAAATCTATAGCTTCAGGAGTAAGATCGGGCAGAACGATTACGCTTCAATATTTCTCCTTGGGGGAGAGAAATGGCCTTAGCCGGTAATTCAGATAGCTTAGAGGATGTCTAAAAATTATCAAATGTTGTTGACTCGCCCCCTAAATCCCCCCAAGTTGGGGGACTTTTAATGATTTTTCAGAAATTTCTCCCCCAGAATGGGGGCCGGGG
>JAAUPO010000284.1 GCA_012033095.1 Synechococcaceae cyanobacterium RL_1_2
CAATGGAATCACAACAACATTGAGACATGAAAAACGACCGATCGCGATCGGTCTCCATATCCCCTCTTCTTGGTTAGATGAAAAGATTTAATGGTTTTAGGTCTTGAACTGTCACCTCATATCAACCAAGTTTTAAGTTTTTGATCGATAAAGAGCCAAATATCGATTTTTCACCTGTATTGTTAACATGTATAAATTTCTTTGAGCTGATTGATTTATATCGAACCCATCCGAACAAATTCCTATTTATTCAAGATTAGGTTTAGGCTTACTTTCTTCATCCCCAAACAACTCATATCCTTTGGTAATACCAGGAGAATTGGGAGATTCAGATTGAAAAGTTTTGAGGTTAGCTAAAAATTTACTCGGATCAAAGGAAATTTCAACACGATTAGAACCAGACCCCCCATTAGGTAAAATACAAGCACTGACACTTGAATTAAAATACATCCCACTTGGACAATCTAAGAGATTGACTCTTCCATGGGAGCAAACAAAAAATTTTTCAGGATAATAGGGATTGGCAAATAAGGGTTGGCTTTGATTGTTGCAAGAGGGGGGATAAATATCAATAATTCCCACCATTAATTTTTCATCATTAGCCAGTGCTGGGTAGATGGTAGCGGCTGATAAACCTAAGCTAAAGACAACGCCTGATAATATGGTTTTTTTCATAAATTTAATTAATTATTTCACTCTAAACCGAAGACTTGAAGACATTAACAACATAGTCAAGTACAGGAATAGACTTAATTTCAGCCGTTAAAAGCCCACTGAAAGTAATTTCCTTAACACTTATTTAAAAATAGTAGAACAAGATATGAATTTAAGAAAGCAAATACTAGACTAATTTGTAAATTTTATATAAACCTATAATATATGATCTCCTTAAAGCTCCATACAAAATAAAATAGTAAATAACTTTAATGGAAAGTCAAGTATTCGGAATAAAGTCAATTACTTTGATATTAAATTGTGTTGGATGTTTAATTTTTCTTCATTAAAAGAATTAAATATAATTCCTTGTTTGTTCTTATCATGAAGTAATTATTTTGGTCATTCGATTTTAGATTAGAATTAATTCTAATTAATTTCAATTGATTTGAATTATGATTTTATGGAGATAATTAATCTTTTTCATATTATGCTCTATTTCATAAATTTCTCATAATACAAAATCATGGTGATGGAATATGTTCATGGGGTCATGATGCTCCTGTTAGCTAAACAATAAGTTGTGATTTTAGTTAACTAATTCCTGATTAATTTGGTTAAGTTTGTGATGTATTAACTAATAACTAAAAAAATTGTCAAATAAAGCTTTGGTCTTTTATTCACCACTGTGATTTTGGAATCAGGATAAAAAAAGTCGTGATAAACACACTCCAAAATGCTCCGAACTAACTATGGTTGAAGACTGGATTATAGCAAGTTGCATAATTGTAGATAACAATCTAAACCCTATAATTTTTACTGCGCAATGATTTTTGTGTGCTTAACCATAAGTAAATACGCTATAAATTCATTAGTGATTCGATCAATTAGGGTTTAACCAATGTCCTAACCTAGCATTTACGGTGATTGGGGATACGGTCAATATTAGTGATTAGATCAATTAAGGTTTAGCCGATGTCCTAACTATGCTGCGATCGTCAATTGAAAAGTATAGCCGTCCAAGGGTTTTCCTCTCACCGCTGCCCTAGATAAAAGAGACTCAATATATATACTATAGCCATAGATGTTAGGGGCAGTTGTAAGGGTTAAAATGCTTATGTAGTGAGGTTTTAACCATGATGGATCTGTTGCGATCAGATTGGCTATGGCTATGATCTAGCAGTCCTAACTAGGTCATAACAGGAAGATCCTTACTAGACTTGGCTTTCAATGTACTCAATTGCCACAAGCTATTTAGGATTGCTAGGTATAGCTATTGTCATAGTAATGAAGATATGGTGCGAGGGGTAAAAGCTTAACTTGCAAGGATCAGCCCATCTCAATGATATTGATGATCGCTATATTTGATGGTGATTAAAAATTTTTAGTACTCAAAAGCAATCAACTTATAGTCAATTAAATTTAGTGTGGGATTTTTGCTCTTTGTCATAGGCTAATTTTAGCTCTATTTATTTCCCATAATTATTCCAAAATAATATAATTTTCAAGCAAAATTTCAAACCCAAATTTCAAACCCAAATTTCAACCAACGCTGGTAGATTTAATATCTAGCATTACTTAATTCGTCTCCAATGATGGTTTGTTCCATCAAGGCCGATCGCAGATCTGCATTTTTTAAATTAGCTCCTTTAAAATTGGCGTAACTCAGATTTGCTCCCTGTAAATTAGCTTCCGATAAGTCCGTTGCGCTAAAGTTAGCTCCCCGTAAGTCAGCTTTTTCAAGGTTAACTCCCCGTAATGACAAGCCCGCAAATTTACCTTTTTTACCTTTTTTATTTACTAACAAATTACGCACCACACTGTTATGGAGAATGGTTTGGCCGAGCTTGGCTTCCTCTAACCCCCGACAACGGTACCATTGCACTTGGCTAATTTTAGCCTGGTTAAAATTACTACATTTAACGATCGCCGCAGTAAAGTTTACCCCCGTTAAATTAGCCCGCTCAAAATTAGTGCAATAACCCCTCGTCGCCAATTTAATCGCAAGGTTTTTAATGCCGATAAAAGCTTTATTTTCTAGTAGGGCTTGCCACGCCATCAGCCCCGAGAGGATACCTACGATCGCGGCCATTAATAGACCAGGAATACTACCCTCAAGGCCAGCAATGATCAGGGAAATCAGAATAAACATAACCATTGCTAACACCCCTGCAATCATATCCCCCAACAACATGGCTGTGGCTGACACGATCGCGAGGGTAATGGCCCCTAGGCCCGTACCAGTAATAAAAACCGCCTTTACCACTGCCGATGCTAGGGCCAGGGCAGAGGATAGCTGGAGTTGGATCTCCGAGGTGGTATTTTGGGACAGGCTACTCGCAAAACTTAATAGTCCATAGATCACTGAACTAAGGGTTAGGGCTACTACCCCCGCTAATAGTTGGATCTGCACTGCTTTCCAAATTCCCCGGCGTAGGGCAATCCAGATGAACATGGCGATAAATAAACCCACCACTTGGTTAGAAACCGATCGGGAAAAAGCTTGATCCAACAGATGGATTGCTACCGCAGCTAAATAACCCGATAGGGCAGCAAAAATTAACGTTAAGGCCAATAATCCCAGGGCCCAACCGTTCGTTAAGCCTCCCTGGGCATAGCTAAAGTTTGCGCCGGTCAGGTTACACCCACCAAAGTTTGCCCCCTCAATCTTAGCCCGCACAAAATTGGCCCCAGTTAAATCCTGGCCCGTAAATGATCGCCCGCGCAAATTTTGGTTTGCAAAGTTAGCCGCCATGGAAATCGAGTTTTTCTTTTAGTTTAATCCCCTGGGGACTCACCTCAAAACCATAGGGTAAGACTTCCACCCCCGCCGCGATCGCTTTACTCAATAAATCGGCATATTGAGGATCATAGTCAGCCCCAGCATTGAAACTATGACAATCCCCCCGATTAACAAAATAAAACATTGCTCCTTGGCGATCGGGGCCGAGGGCGGTTAATTCCTGTAAATGTTTTTGCCCCCTAGTGGTGACCGTATCCGGGAACAAAGCTAACTTGCCCTGGGTGAGGGTGGTATTTTTTACCTCCACATAGATAGGGATTTGGCCATCATTCCCAGTTAATAAAAAATCAATACGACTTTTGTTCTGCTCTCCATAGGGCACTTCCGATTTAACGGTGGTGTAACGGCCCTTTAATTCTGGAATAAGTTGTTGTTCGAGGGCTAGCTTGACCACCCGATTAGGAATCGCTGTATTTGTCCCAACCCATACCCCATCAATTTCAATCATTTCCCAGGTATAGGGTAACTTACGCTTGGGGTTATCACTGCGGGATACTTGAACTTTTTTTCCTGGTTCATATACTCCCAGCATGGGGCCCGTGTTGGGACAATGGGCAGTGATTAAGGCCCCATCATCTAGCTCAATATCGGCTAAAAAACGTTTGTACCGTTTAATAATAATGCCAGACTCAAGGGGGGGATAGGTGTAAAGATAGTTAGTCATTAGGAATACCCAAAAAGAACATTACAAGAGCTACGGCCTTAGCCAGAGAAGTTACGACACTTTTCCATAGAACCATGTTCAATGGTGGCGATCGCGGTCAAAAAGTCTCTCAACTTGAGGTAAATATTTTACAAGTCTTCCAATTTGGGCATTGAGGAGGCACAGTCGGAACTTTTGACACTCGTTGTAACGGCGTAAGACTAATAGTTATCTACGTAAACTCTAGGGCCTGTCATCATTTAAACCTGAAACTCTTCTTCGCTAAGGATTTCAGTTTAAAACTATACTTTCTGAACCTAGCTCAGGATCAACGTTTTAATCTTAATTGATGACACTCCCTAGAGAGAAATTCCTGGACAATCATTGTGACATTTAAATTCAGGAAAAGGCTCTTTCCGTCGAGAGGAATGCGATGGCTTAGGATGAAAATACCATGTCCAATCATTTGGTATTACTAAAGCT
>JAAUPO010000285.1 GCA_012033095.1 Synechococcaceae cyanobacterium RL_1_2
TTTTTGAGGGGGGATTAGGAAAAGCTTTTTCCCATTGGGCAAAGGTTTGATCGATGGAGCTTAATAAGCCATGGGGTTTAGTATTTGTTTCGGGATGATCTAGGTGATCTATCGAGTTTCCACTAGGATTAAGGGCTAGGGGGGTTGGGGGAAAAGGGATCAGGGGGGTAGCGGTTTTACGTTCCCCGAACAGATCGATCGTGGTGGCGATCGGGGAGACCTGCATCCAGGTAATAGTTTGCCAAAACCATTTTATCGGGGTAATCATGTGATCATCGATGGTTTTAACTGGAACGATCGCGGCGGGTTCTTGGAACAAGAGATTTTGTTTAAAGCGTTTTTGCCAGGAGGCCACTTCGTAGCGTATTTTTTTTTCCTCCGCAGGCTTTAACAATTGTCCCAGGGGCTGAAGGTGGCCATCACGATCGCTAACCATCAATTCCCGCTCCCTTAGGTTACAGGCCAAAAAATTAGTTTGGGCATCCAATTGTACTTGAGCAAGGATCTTCTGGGGGGACGGGGGATTGGTTAGCTCTTCATTACTGCTGAAAAGACGATAACTAGTTTTTTCCCATTGACGACCAATGACTCTGGTGGTTTGTACTGCCACATAGAAAGGATAGGCTAGGATTTGGATCGCCCACTGCCCCTGAACCTGCACATTACGCCAGACCTTGGCAAGGCTTTCTTTTCCTTTCCACCATTGGGTTTGGAGCAATTGAAATAATTTACTTTGATAAGCCATAGCCAGGGGCGCGATCGTGAATTTAGTCCTTAACCTTAAGCTTACAAGATTCAGCTATCAGTGATCAGACATTAGGCATGAAGCACAGTTAAAAAAAAGTTAAAAACGAGCATTAATATCACTAATCTGTCCTTAATTGACAATTACAGGACTGACGCAAAAGCCCCTAAATCCCCTAAAGTTGTGGGACTTGCTTGAACGATTACCTCCAAACATCATGGTTCCCAGGACAGAATCGAAATTTTTGCGTAAGTCCTGAATTATTAATACTAAATTACTAATTAAATTACTATTGTTGTCAATGACAAAATTAGAGGCTGTTTATCAAGTCAATTGAATTTCCCTTTTGCCTGCCAAATTTTCCAAATTTAGGGGACTTGTAATGATTTTGCAGGAATTTCTTACCCAAAATTGAGGGTAGGGGGGCTTTATAAATCAGCTCTTAAAGGTGGTGATAAGATGGCATCGGCTCATTAACTAAGCCTTTTTCCATAATTTCAGTCGCTCAATAATGGGCTAAACTAAGGCTAATGTCGCCCTAATCCGATTAACTGCTATGGTTATACTCCGCGATCGTCTCTACCGTATATCTAGTAACCTTCTGCTGGCCCATGCCGCCGCCGGTCTAGGTGTTTTAGCCTGGCCCGGGTCTGGGATCGCTCAAACCTACGTCAATGACGGAACCTTTGAGCCAGCTTACATTGATAGCGGAGATGAGACCTATCAGTATTACATCAACTCCGGAGAATTCAGCCCTACCTACATCAACGATGGTAGTTATACCCCAAGCTATGGGACGTTAGCCCCCCCAAGCTCCACAGAACCATTACCCCAGGAGCAATTCAATGAGCAGCAGCAATTTAACGCAGGGCGTTTAAGAATTACTTCCCTACAAAATGATTTTGGGGATTTATGGGTGGGTTCCTGGCAAAGTCTATCGAAAATTGACCCTAACACCGGCAAAATTTTAGCCCGTATCGATTTACCCAATTATCGTATTGATAGCCTAGCCCAAGATAAATCTGGCCGCATTTGGGTGGGTACCTACGATGGTTTAGTTAGGGTAGATCCTCGCACCAATGAAGTCACCGCCGCTAATTTTATTTTGCCCTCCAATCGGATTTTATCTTTACTGGTTGATCGCCGGGGTTACCTCTGGGTCGGCACGGATTTAGGGGTGGTGCTAGTGAGTCCCGATGAAGGTTTAGTGATGACCACCATCAAAAATTTACCGGGGGTCAGTGGCAATACCTTAACCATGGATAGTACCGGTCAAGTTTGGGTGGGGACATTACAGGGGATTGTACAAATTGATTCCGCCAGTGCTTTTCTTAATGCCCGCATTAGTGAAATTCCCGGCGGCGTAGTCCAGACCCTGAAATGGGCCCCTGATGGTAACCTTTGGGCCGGAACCCCCACCGGTTTATATGTGATCAATCCCCGTACCCGTTCTGTGGTGCGATCGGTCACCAATGCCAGAGATCGTAACGTGACTAAGATTGCGTTTGAAAGTACTGATGATAGCGTCTGGGTAGGTACCGATCGCGGTTTATTTCGCCTCGATCGATCTACTGGGGCCTATTTGGAGTATGTCCCTGATTTACCTTCAGGCCACATATTAGCCCTTGCTCCCAATGTGGGTAACAAATTATGGATTGGCACCACCGAAGGTTTAGCCTGGTTAAGTATGTCTTCCGGTCGTATGCGCCCCCACCTTGGTTTTGTGGAGACAGTCCCTGCTGACTTTTAATGATAAACCCAGGGCCATGCTTACCGAATAACGTTTACAAGCCATCGCTGAAAGTTTGATGTCACCATGGGCGTTTAACTTTAGAACTTGTTTGGAAAATATCAAATTTGGAAAATATCAAATGTTGTTGAGTCGCCCCCTAAATCCCTGAATTTGGGGGACTTGATTGGTTAAAATCTAGGTGATTTTCCCCAGCATTGGGGGCATTGGGGGCTTTTTACACAGCCTCTTCACTATACCAAATAGTAAATTTAGAACTACAGATTGAGATTCCTAGGGCTAAGCTTAACTAAAGCTCAATCATAAGAACTCGATCATATAGTCAATTTAATTTAAGATGGGATATTTTTCCTCGATATACAATGCTTTCAACTCTATCTATTTCCCGTAATTATTCAAAAAGACTATAACTTTGATCGGCGATCGCGTTGATATCAGAGAATGATGAAGATGAAACTTTAATTACAACCATTAAAACTCTTCACCATTGCAATGGCCATAAATTGAGGTGGCTTGCCAAGCTGTAGGGAAGCCCCATTAATCCCATAAATTTACAGATGGGGGTTTAGTTAAATCAGATGGGATCCCCCTCTTTCACCATGGTATAAATTAGCGGATTAGGGAGCTTCGGCCTTAGCCCTGAAACCTTTTAATGAAAACCAAGCAATTACATTACCATGCCACCATCAACGTTAAACACTTGCCCCGTAATGTAACTAGCGGCCGGATCTGCTGCTAAAAATCTAATCATGCCGGCAATATTTTCTGGTTCGCCAAAGCGAGCTAGGGGGATAAATTTTAAAATTTCTTCAGTGGATTTGAGATCAGCCGTCATATCGGTGGCGATAAACCCAGGGGCTACTGCATTGGAAGTGATCCCTCGACTAGATAATTCCTTAGCAACGGTTTTGGTAAAACCAATCACCCCTGCTTTAGCCGCACTATAGTTAGCTTGGCCTGGGTTACCCATTAAGCCCGCAACGGAAGTAATATTAATAATGCGTCCACTTCGTTGTTTCATCATGGTTTTGGTCACGGCCTTTGTGCAGAGAAATACCCCTGTGAGGTTTAGGTCAATGACAGCCTGCCAATCTTCTAATTTCATCCGCATCAGTAGGGTATCTCTAGTAATACCGGCATTATTGACTAGGACATCAATGCGCCCCCATTGGTCGAGGGTGGTTTTGATCAGGTGATCCACCTGATCGGCTTGGGCTACGTCTGCTTGTACCGCGATCGCTTCCCCTCCAGCGGCCGTAATCTCTGCTACCACTTCATCTGCGGGCCCCGACGAATTAGCATAATTAACGACTACTTTTCCCCCTTCACTGGCCAACGCTAAAGCCGTCGCTCGGCCGATACCCCGAGAAGCTCCGGTGACGATGGCAACTTGATCCTTCAACTTTTGGAGATTAGTAGGTAATAGTTCCATAAAATATTTTCCTTAAACTTTGTAAGTGATTAGTTAAGTGGTTAGGTTAATAATCAATTAATCATGTGATCAATTAATCATGTGATCATTATTGATGGTTAAGGGTTATTAATGAAGCAACGCCCCCTCGATCGCTCGCCCCAGGGTATTATCCCAGTAAGGGTGTCCTTGGGGGTCAGGCCAGGGCCACGAATACTGCTCCGACTGCAAAGATTGGTATGGGTTAAATTCGGGATCAAAACTACTCAGAGCTGATTGATAAAGCGCCCCTGCCCCCAATGCTGGAGGAGAAAGTCCTGAACAATCACTCACTACAGAACAAAAACCTTAAACCCTTGCCCCACAATCACTTTAACGAAATCGGTTGTAATCTTTCCCGCGTCAAGCTCTCAGACCTCTTTACCTTAGTGGTGCAGAAAAGTCCTGAAACCCACTAAACTCGTTGTTTCCAAAAATGGAAATTATCAGATTTTTAACGACAGTTAAAGCTTTTGGCTTGTAGTACATTTGTTAATTTTCGATTCGAAAAAGTTTTCTGCACCACCAAGCCTCTTTGCAGTTTTTTGGCGCAACTTTTGTCCTAGTAGTTAGGAACAATCATTAAAAGTCCCCTAAATTCACAAACTTGGGGGGATTTAGGGGGC
>JAAUPO010000286.1 GCA_012033095.1 Synechococcaceae cyanobacterium RL_1_2
TCCACAAGCTAAGGATTTGCCAACATCCTTTAAAGAATTTTTGATTGGTTATGGACTACCGGGAACCTCGAAAAAGACAACATTCCTCCCGAATTATCAACGTAATCCTCGTTGTTTCAGGCTCAGAAAACCACCAAAAAAGCAATTAATCGAGGTGCCCTACCCTTGTTTATTCTGTTTATTTTGTTCTTGAAAAAATTCTTGGGTATTGCGGGTTAACCTTTCCACGGTAGCGAGGTTAAAATCTTCCTCTCCCGTAACACTAGTGGGACTAATCTTCCACCAGCCGAGATATTCAATATTGCCAGCAGGCCCCTGAATCGGCGAAGGGGTTAATCCTTGAATTGACCAACCGATCGCGATCGCCTGTTCCAAAACCTTCACGATCGCAGCGGCCTGGGCCTTCGTATCCCTAACCACTCCCTTTTTGCCCACATGGGCCCGACCCACTTCAAATTGGGGCTTAATCAACGCAATCACCTCTTTGTCCCCCACCAAAAAATTCCATAGGGGCAACAACAATTTCGTCAACGAAATAAACGATAAATCCATCACCCCTAGATCAGCCCTTGTTTCTTGATCTTGATAGAGCTCCTCCGGCTTGAGATGACGAAAATTAGTTCTTTCTTTCAAAATTACCCTCGGATCCTGTCTGATTTCCCATGCTACCTGGCCATAGCCCACATCAACCCCATACACCAGTTTGGCTCCCCGTTGTAACAAACAATCGGTGAATCCTCCAGTAGAAATGCCTCCATCTAAACAAATGCGATCGCTGACCTCAATCCCAAACCCATCCAAGGCCCCGGCTAATTTATATCCCCCCCTAGACACATACTGCAATTTTTCCTTCACCACAATGGGAGCATCGTCCTTTACCTCCATGCCCGGTTTATCCATCACGCGATCGTTAACCTTGACCTCCCCAGCCCTAATCATCTGTTGAGCTTTTTGGCGAGTGGGGGCTAAACCCAATTCAACTAAGCGTTTATCAAGACGTTGTTTTGCCAAAGATTTTACCTAAGATACCTAACAATAATTTCAGCTACAGCCATCAATGACTGCCATCACTTCAAAACAATCCCATGGTTATCCGCGATCGCCATGCCCATAACTTGTAACTTTAATTTACTGCCAATGTACTACGGAGCCCCCTAAGAATCTCAGGACTTACGCAAAAATTTCGATTCTGTCCTGGGAACAATGATGTTCGGGGACAATCGTTCAAGCAAGTCCCCCAAATTTGGGAGATTTAGGGGGCTTTTGCGTAAATCCCAAATAATAGAAATTCAGTTGATCGAACATCATCAAGTTAGACCAATTAAACGCGATCGCTACCACGCCCTAGACTCCCCCTTAAAACAAATATACGAACATAAATACCAATTAATTCATAAAGAAGTCAACGGAAATAGACGACAACTATTACATTTGTGAAAATTAATATTACAAACTATTAAGAGACCTAAGAAAAATCAACCCCATAGCTGAAAATAGTCACGTTAATGATTGGTAAGGTTTGTAGCCCTAAGCTTATCTGTAAACATTCGTGATTCAGTAAGTTCCAAGGTTGTACGCCTCAACAAACTTAACAAAGCTTAAAGTGCAAAATCACTAAGTTGCTTTAGGCTTCTGTTTTGAATAAACTAATCAAAAATTGTTTTAATAAATACCAGCTTAATATTATCTGGTTTGTTGTTTTGGGAGGAATCCATAGATGAGTATTGTCACGACTTCTATCGTGAATGCTGATGCTGAAGCTCGTTACCTCAGCCCCGGCGAACTTGACAGAATCAAATCCTTTGTTACATCTGGTGCTAGCCGCCTACGTATCGCTCAGATCCTAACTGAATCTCGCGAAAAAATCGTTAAACAAGCTGGTAATCAGCTGTTCCAGAAACGTCCTGACATTGTTTCTCCCGGTGGTAATGCCTACGGAGAAGAAATGACCGCTACTTGCCTACGGGACATGGACTACTATCTACGTCTAGTTACCTACGGTGTAGTTGCTGGTGATGTAACTCCCATTGAAGAAATTGGTTTAGTGGGTGTCAAAGAAATGTATGCATCCCTCGGTACCGACAACGGTGCTGTTGCCCAAAGTGTTAGCGAAATGAAATCCGTCGCTATTTCTTTGATGTCTGCTACCGATGCTGCTGAAGCTGGTGGCTACTTTGACTATGTGATTGGTGGTCTTAAATAAGACTATTTAACCAATTATAAATTTTTGACATTCCTACTTTATAAAGGCTCTCTATCCAGGGCAATCAATTTTTCAAACTAGGTAAAATAAGGAAACTAATATGCAAGACGCAATTACTTCTGTAATTAACTCCTCCGACGTACAAGGAAAGTATCTTGATAGTGGTGCCATGGCAAAACTACAAGGTTATTTCTCCACTGGTGAGCTCCGCGTAAATGCGGCTAAAGCCATCAGTGCCAATGCTGCTGACATCGTTAGAGATGCCGTAGCCAAATCTCTTCTTTACTCCGACGTAACCCGTCCCGGTGGCAACATGTACACCACCCGTCGTTATGCCGCTTGTATTCGTGATTTAGACTATTACCTCCGCTATAGCACCTATGCAATGCTAGCTGGGGATGTTTCGATCCTTGATGAGCGTGTACTTAACGGTTTAAAAGAAACCTATAACTCCCTAGGGGTACCTATCTCCAATACCGTTCAAGCTATTCAAGCGATGAAAGAAGTCACCGCTTCTATCGTTGGCCCTGCTGCCGGTAAAGAAATGGGTGTTTACTTCGATTACATCTGCTCCGGCCTTAGCTAATTGAATAACCTAAGTAGTTGGACTATATAACATCAGCTATTTTGATATTTAAAGTTCGGGGCAGCTAGGTTTTAACCTAACATTCCGAACTTTTCATTTATAAATTATTCTTTAGGAGAAATCGCCCATGCGCATGTTTAAAATCACTGCTTGCATGCCTAGCCTAAATAATATTCGTACCAAAAGAGAACTACAAAATACTTATTTTACTAAGTTAGTTCCCTACGATAATTGGTTTAAGGAGCAACAACGCATCCAGAAAATGGGTGGCAGAATTATTAAAGTTGAATTATCTACTAGCACTGTTCAGGGCCGTAACACCGGCTTAGCATAGTCAAATTGATAATATCAAGATAACTTTCCAGGGAAGAGGCTATGATTTTGTCTAGTCTCTTTTGTTTTTTTGTTGGGATTGTTTTGTTAAAACTACTGCAATTTATTGTTCCTTTTTTTGACCCCTCTGTTAAATATTGGTCAATGGAAGCACGGTTACTACGGTGGCTGACTTTTGTTTGGACACTGGTGGGGATTTGGGTACTTTTTTCCGCTAGTTATGCGGAAGGGAATGCTACCTACAATGATGGTTTGTATTATTTTAAACGCCAATTAATTTGGATTTGGTTAGGCATGATTCTCTTCAATGCTTTAACCCATTTGCCCCTGCGTTATTTAATGATGTCAAGCCATCTGTTTTTAATTTTTGGCATGGTTTTTAATTATGGCGACCTTAGTGCCGAATGTGGGTACCACTGTGATGGGGGCAACGCGATGGTTGCAAGTGGGGCCTGTCACCATTCAACCTTCGGAGCTAGTGAAACCTTTTTTGGTGATTCAAGCGGCGCGGGTCTTTGGCTTGTGGAAAAAATATACTTTAGCTCATCGTTTTTTGTGGATCACGATATTTGCAGTGATTTTGGCGTGTATTTTAAAGCAGCCTAATTTAAGTACGACGGCCTTGTGTGGCATGACCCTATGGTTAATTGCTCTCGCTTCTGGGTTGCCCTGGCGTTATTTGGGCGGATCAGCTTTGGCTGGTTTATTCGTGGGGGTGACCAGTATTATGATCAATGATTATCAGAAGCAGCGGGTACTAGCCTTTTTAAATCCTTGGGATGATCCCCAAGGGAATGGTTATCAGTTAATTCAAAGTTTATTGGCGATCGGGTCTGGGGGAAAATGGGGAACGAGCTTTGGTCTGTCCCAACAAAAATTATTTTATTTGCCGATTCAATCAACGGATTTTATTTTTGCAGTATATGCGGAGGAGTTTGGTTTAGCGGGGGGAATTTTTTGTTGTTGTTGTTGTTGAGTTTTGCTACCTTGGCGTTATGGGTTGGTCTTACCTGTCGCCATCCGATTAAGCGTTTAATTGCGATCGGCATTATGATTTTAGTGGTGGGTCAATCTTTGTTGAATATTGGTGTGGCTACCGGGGCCTTGCCGACCACAGGTCTACCATTGCCGTTGTTTAGTTATGGTGGTAGTTCGGTATTGGCGAGCTTGTTTTGTTGTGGCCTATTGATTCGGGTGGCTAGGGAGTCTCAACGGACGGATAAAGTTGTTTTGTTGAAAAGGGTGGGATGATTGAATGCTTGGTAGTCCTAGTCGTGCTTGGGGTAAATTTACAATCTATTTTCCGTTTTTATAAGGTTTGCTTGCTCAGAACAACCCTTAGGAATAAGGATTTAATAAAATCTAAAACTTAAATGGAGATACGCTCCCTCGAAGGATACTCTACACATTTCTAAGAGTGTATTTTAAAAGCCCCCCA
>JAAUPO010000287.1 GCA_012033095.1 Synechococcaceae cyanobacterium RL_1_2
AACCCTTGTTGATTTGATTAAAATTGGCTCTAGTATTTTGATAACCCTGGCGTTGGGTTTAGAAATTGCTAATTTATATCAAAAATTATAGGTAATGGGCCCATTCAACACTTGGATCTGGTTTTGCCCTAGAGCGATTAGCTTTATTTGCCCATGGCTTAGAAGGCCTATTTGCCGCATTTTACCTTGCTCCCGAGAAAAGCGAAGCCTTCAGCTACGGTGCATATACATTTTTTGTTGGTACCATTGCCTTAATTGAATTGTTTAACCCGAAGGAGCAAGCCACCTAGTAATACTTGGCGTAAATTTGCATTCTATTTTCCATTTCTTGAATAAGAAACCCAAGTTGCTAGTTAATAAAAAATTGAGCTTTTCACGCCCAACAAACTACAAAATAGGTAATTTTTTCCATTACCAAACAAAACGGTTTTGGTATGACAAGAGTAACTAGCAACTTACGTTAATAAGTAAAACTCCCCTTAGAGGGGACAAAGCACTTCTATTGTTTATATAACAACGGTTTCAGCGATTAAATTATCAGAACAATAAAACGGATTTTTCCACATTAATGACTTCCGTATCAATTGCAAAATCATTGGAAAGGCTTATTTTTCGTTAGTCAAATAATTGTAATGCATTTAATTATTTTGTGGTGCGAAACCCTAAAAAGGTTAATTGGGAAAGGACGCAACCACATCATGGTAAAAAAGAGCTGGTAATACTTTGACGGTAACGGTTGATGAAAGTTGGCATTATTGGTTTAGGTTTAATTGGGGGCTCCCTGGCCTGGGATTTAAGTCGGGAAGGCTGGATGGTCAAGGGCGTTTCCCGTAAACAATCCACCTGTGATCTGCGATCGCGAAGGGGATAGTACAGAATGCCAGTACCGATTTAGCCTTGATGACCGCCATGGATATCGTGGTGATCGCTACCCCGATCGCGGCGATTATGCCCACGGTACAGAGTCTCATTCCCCACCTCTCCCCCCATACAGTCTTAACGGATGTGGGGTCAGTTAAAGCCCCCATCGTTAATCAACTCGCTCCCCTGTGGCCCAATTTTATCGGTGGCCACCCCATGGCAGGAACAGCCCACCAAGGCATTGAAGCGATCGAACAATATTTATTTCGCGATCGGCCCTACGTTCTTACCCCCACTTCCCTAACGCCTTCCCACCAAATTCAACCTTTAAAATCCATGATCGACGCGATCGGAGCGAACTTGATCCAATGCGAACCCCAGGATCATGATCGGGCCGTTGCCCTGATTTCCCATTTGCCCGTCATGGTCAGCACTAATTTAATTAGTACTAGCTGTAACCAAGATGAAGACGTTACCCATTTAGCCCAACAGCTAGCTAGCTCTGGATTTGCGGACACCAGCCGAGTGGGGGGAGGCAATCCGGAACTAGGAATAATGATGGCAAAATTTAACCAAGAGGCCCTTTTAGCTAGCCTTACGGATTATCAACACCATCTTGCCTACTTGGCCGAACTGATTAAAACAGAGCAATGGGAAACCCTAGAAGGAATATTGCATGATAATCAACAGGCCCGTCCTAGGTTTTTATAGTCTTGTTCATCGCAGGGACAAACCCAAGGCTTTTTTTAGGCAAGGGAAAATATTGCCATACCAAATATAGTCTTTTTGAATAATTATGGGAAATAAATAGAGCTGAAATTAATCCATGGCAAGGAGCAAAATCCCACACTAAATTCCATCGACTATAACTACAGGTCAGATCTGGCGGTAATCACCATTAAGGGTCGATATCATCAACCCCTATAGAATAAGGCTTTGTCCTTTCGGGGAGATCTTCACTTGACTATGGCTAGAGATAACCTGGACATAGCTGAACACCGATCAGAAGCATCTAGCCATTGTTAGAACTCGTCTTACTCACTTTCGAAAATAAAATTTCGATCGCTTTGGCAAATTGGGGATCCTGATCCGTACCGATTTGATCGCGATTTTTTTGCAGTTTTTCCCGTTGCTCTTCCGATAATTCTGTTTCGATATTGGGAGTAATACCTTCCTTATTAATATCCCTACCGTTGGGGGTGAGATATTTCGCGATCGTGACAGCTAAACCGGAACCATTGCCGAGGGTTCTGACCGATTGCACTAACCCCTTCCCAAAGGTTTGGGTGCCAATAATTTCTGCGCGCCCATGATCCTGCAATGCGCCGGATAAAATTTCGCTCGCACTCGCTGAACCACCATCCACTAAAACTACTAATTGTTTATCAGTAATGGAGGTTTGGTTGGCATATTGGCGATCGGAGTTGCCCAGACGATCCACAGTGGACACGATTAAACCCTCATCGATCCACATCCGAGCAATATCAATACTGGAGTAAAGTAGTCCCCCAGGGTTAGACCGTAGATCCAACACATAGCCCTGAATATCTTTTGTTCCAATTCACTAATGGCGGTTTCCATTTCTTGGGAAGCCTTCGCACTGAATTGGGTTAAACGAATATAACCTACATCTCCAAATTTGGTCTTTTGTACCCTGGCTTTAACCGGATGGAGTTCGATTACACTGCGCACCAGGGGAAAATTAAGTTCTTTTTCCCCCCGCTGGATGGTTAACACCACTTTGGTTTCAGGTTTCCCTCGAATCAACTTCACCGCATCATTTACGTCCATGCCTTCGGTGCTAGTTTCATCAATTTTAGTGATCACATCCTTCGCAATAATCCCCGCATCAAAGGCCGGCGTTCCTTCGATCGGGGCAATGACTACTATTTCTTTAGTTTCTTCATCTTTGGAAATTTGAATTCCTACACCAGTTAATTCCCCAGAAGTATCAATTTGCATATTTTGAAACTCTTCTGGCTCCATAAAGCGGGTGTAGGGATCCCCTAGCTTTTCGAGCATTTCATCGATCGCGGTGTAAGCGGAGGTCATGTCCCCTTTGCTGTAGTCCCGTTCCACTACATACTCATCACGAATCTTTTCCCAATCATTTTGGTTAAAAGTATTATCAACGTATTGATAATTAATGATTTGCCATACTTCATCCACTAATTCCTTAGGACTATCATCAAAGAAAGCATGGCTAGAGAAATGAATCCCTGCCCCCGTAACACCGATCGCACTTAAAACCACTGCGGTTGTACTGAGTATTAGCCCGTGTTTCGTTATTGCCATAAAATCTATTGAAATTGAGGGGGATAGTGGAGCCAGGTGCACTAAGGACTATGCCGCTGATGGGGGGATAGTCTTAATTTGGTATGGCCGTCCGATCACAAAAAATCTAAACTTTAATCCTTAAAATGGGGATTGTGTAACCCTAATTATAAAAGACATCTTAGGTAATTGGCGTTTTAAATAGGGCAACTAATTTAAACTGTCCCTAGAAATGATCGTGATTTTGATACCTGTTTAATTATTTATGAAATTATGAACAAAAAATATGACGTGTACGGTTTAGGTAATGCCCTAGTGGATATGGAATTTACCCTCACCATCGAACGATTAGAGCAGCTAGGCATTGAAAAGGGAGTTATGACCCTGATGGATGAAGAACGCCAACACCATGTGATGGCACAATTGAGCAGCGATGAACCGGCTAAAACTTCTGGGGGATCAGCCGCTAATACGATCGTCGCCGCCAGCCAATTGGGAGCTAAAACCTTTTACTCTTGTCGCGTGGCCGATGATGAGTTGGGTAACTTTTATATTCAGGATCTCGTTAAATGCGGTGTTGCTGTTGATGCCACCACCATTAAATCGGATCACGGTATTACCGGCAAATGTTTAGTACTCGTTACCCCCGATGCTGATCGCACCATGAATACTTTTTTGGGCATCAGCGCGGAATTTACAGAAGAAGAATTAGTACCCACCGCGATCGCGGATAGCAAATATTTATACGCAGAAGGTTATCTGGTGACAGGGGAAGGAGCTAAGGCTGCGGCGATCAAAGCGATGGAGCTAGCTAGAAAATCCGATGTATTGACTTCCTTTTCCCTCTCCGATGCCAATATGGTCAAATTTTTTCGGGATGGATTATTAGACATTATCGGCCCGGGGGTGGATTTACTGTTTGCGAATGAAAGTGAAGCCCTAGGGATGGCCCAAACGGATAGTTTTGAAGAAGCGATCGTCTATTTAAAAACCATCGCCAAAACCTTTGCTGTGACCAGGGGGCCTAATGGTTCAGTGCTATTTGATGGCAATCAACTCATTGAAATTAAGTCCTATCCTGTGGAAGCCGTAGATACGGTTGGGGCCGGAGATATGTACGCCGGAGCTTTGTTATATGGCTTAACCCATGGTCTGGATTTTGCTCAAGCAGGCGATTTAGCCTCTAGGGCCTCTTCTGCGATCGTTAACCGGTTTGGGGCAAGAATGACCACCGCAGAACTACAAGGGTTACTGTAATTTTAATTTATCAATGGATCATTCAGTTTAAGAACCTGTTTGAAAAGTATCAAATGTTGTTGATTCGCCCCCTAAATCCCCCAATTTGGCGGACTTCATTAGTTAAATTTAGGTGATTTCCCCCAGAATGGAGGCAAAGGGGGCTGTTCAAACATCGGGAGCA
>JAAUPO010000288.1 GCA_012033095.1 Synechococcaceae cyanobacterium RL_1_2
GATGTATCGTAATCCTCAAATTAGCTTGCAATAACGCAAATAGGTATTGATAAACCAGTAACAGTAAGGACTTGATTATCGAAAAATTTTACATTTCTCGTTTCAAGATACTTATGTCTTTTAGGATTACCGGCAAATATTTCCCCAACTAAATTGATTGGACTATATATATGCTCAAAATTTCAGCCATCTCTTTTCTCATAAACGCTAAAACGATTAAATTAAAGACTATACACCAAATTATTTGATTCGAATGGTAGTAAAAAAAGCATTGATCACTGGGTTGACGGGGCAAGATGGATCTTATTTAGCTGAATTACTCCTTGATAAAGGGTATCAAGTCTACGGGCTAGTTCGAAGATCTAGTACCAGTAATTTGGTTCGGATTAATCATTTTGCCAAAGATATACATCTAATTTCTGGAGACCTCTTAGATCAATCATCTTTAATGGATGCGATCGCCCAATCAGAACCTAATGAAATCTATAATCTTGCGTCCCAAAGCTATGTCCCTACCTCTTGGACTCAGCCAGCTCTTACCGCTGAATATACAGCGATCGGTGTATCCCGTTTATTGGAATCTATTCGTAGAATTAAGCCCGACGCTAAGTTTTATCAAGCATCCAGCAGCGAAGTTTTTGGCCAACCAAACGAATCACCACAAACAGAAAGTACCGCGTTTAGACCACGTAATCCCTATGGGGCAGCTAAAGCCTATGCCCACTGGATAACAGGGAATTATCGCCAGCACTATAATCTTTTTGCCTGTTGTGGCATCACCTACACCCATGAATCCCCTCGCCGTGGTACAGAATTTGTATTTCGGAAATTACGAGTAATGCCGCGATGATTAAATTAGGCATAGGGAATGAACTAAAATTAGGAAACTTAGAAGCAAGAAGGGACTGGTGTTTCGCTAAAGATGCGGTGGAAGCCATGTGGCAAATGATGCAGCATAGTGAACCAGATGATTATATTATCGGTAGTGGTACAACCCACTCCGTCAAGGATCTCGCAGAGTTAGCATTTGAATGTGTAGGATTGAACTATCAAGATTATGTCTCTGTTGATCCCGAATTTTACCGCCCTGATGAAGAGATTCAACTAGTTGGAGTATTGAAAAATCAAAACTAAATTGGGATGGCAACCAAGATACTCCTTTGAGGACTTAGTGAAAGAAATGGTTGAGTATGATCTCAAAAAATTATCTGACAATACATGATAATTTAAGTAATGGTTAAGATTACTCTGGATACTACCCCTATCAAGGAAAAACCTAGTGGTGTCGGATTTTACGTTTTAAATTTAATCAAAGTACTATCGACTGTTGCCATATCAGACGAGTTTGACTTGTCCCTGTGCTATCAACCAAGCTTAAAAAATTGGTTATTAAGTAATTTAAGCGTTCCTCATAGCATCAGAGATTACTCTACTTGTTATAAATACCTGTTCCTGTTAGATTATCTAACTTGTGTCTTGACCTTTCTCCACAATTTTCTGCAAATTATTTTGGATCTTTTTTGGAAGAAACTGATATTTTTCACGGGACTAACTATACTGTTTATCCGTTTAAAAAAAACCAAGACTATTATCAGTATCTATGACTTAAGTTTTATTCGTTATCCAGATTACGTTGACTCTGTAGTAGAGCAGTATACCAAGAGAGTAAAAAAGTGTTTAAAGTGGACTGATGCCATTATTACTATCTCTGAAAGTTCTAAGCAGGATATTGTTAATTATCTCAATTTTCCCGATGAAAAAATTTTTGTAACGCCTCTGGCAAGTTGCTATACAAGTCAAGATATTGAATTGGAATCAAATTTAAAGTCTAAAGCAACTAATGTAACTAAATATTTTGATTTTCTAAACCATATTTATTGTTTGTAAGTACTATTGAACCAAGGAAAAATATTATTTCTTTGATTCGAGCTTTTAATTATTTAAAAAGAAAGTACAGAATAGAGCACCATTAATTTTAATTGGTCAAAAAGGGTGGAAATATAAATCTATTTTTTCGGCGATCGCGAACTCTCCTTGGACTGAAGAAATTCATCATTTAGATTATTTATCTAATGAATTAGTTGCACTGTTTTATTCTAACGCCGATGTTTTTGTTTATCCTTCCCATTACGAGGGATTTGGCTTACCCGTTTTGGAAGCCATGACACTAGGGGCACCGGTTGTTTCTTCTAACACTTCTTCTATTCCAGAAGTTGCTGGGGATGCGGCCGAATTGATAGACCCTAATGATTTTATGCAACTAGCAGAAGCGATATTAAAGGTAATTAGCGATCGTGAATTACGTCAAACTCTGATTAACAAAGGAAAACAACAAGCCCAATTATTCTCTTGGGAAAACACTGCAAGGGAAACAGTCAAAGCATATAAAAGTATTCTTTAACATTGTAATTATAATTGAGGGTTATATTTAATTATCCTACTGGGCATAATTGCAGTTTTATTTTGCCTGATGGTAGATATTTTGTAAGTTTAAGCCTTCTTTGTCTTTGATAGATAATATTGGTTGTTGATCTAAGGGCCAATTAATGGCTACCTCTGGATCATTCCAAGCTAAAGTTTTTTCGTGTTCTGGACTATAGATATCCGTTACTTTGTATAACACATCCGCATATCCAGATAAGGTCAAAAAGCCATGGGCAAAACCAGGGGGAACCCATAGCATTTTTTTGTTTTCGGCACTTAAATAATTGCTGACCCATCGACCAAAATCAGGGGAATTGGGTCTAATATCAACTACTACGTCAAAAATGGAACCATTAACTACCCTAACTAATTTGCCTTGGGGATGGTTAGTTTGAAAGTGTAATCCCCGTAATACGTTGCGCTGCGATCGCGAATGATTATCTTGAACGAAAGTGTAGTCTAAACCTAATTTTTCTCTAAAAATTTGCTCGTTGTAACTCACCAGAAAAAAACCGCGATCGTCCTCAAAGCAGGGTGGTTCTAAAAGTAATACTTCCGCTAAATCTGTCGAGATAATTTTCATAATAATCTAAGCTAGTCACGATCGTAGATAGGAGTCAACTGGCCGTTAACAATTTTCATTAAATAATGTCCATAGCTACTTTTAACTAAAGATTCGGCTAAACGGGTTAACTGCGCTTTATCAATATAGTTTTGTTGAAAAGCAATTTCTTCGACACATCCTACTTTTAATCCTTGACGTTCCTCGATCGTGGCAATAAAACTAGAAGCTTGATGCAAAGATTCCGGTGTCCCTGTATCCAACCAGGCAAAACCACGCCCTAAAATTTCTACTTTCAACTCCTGCCGAGCTAAATAGAGGTTATTCAAGCTAGTAATTTCTAATTCCCCCCTAGGGGAAGGAGTTAAGGTTTTGGCTAGCTCACAAACTTGGCGATCGTAGAAATAGATGCCTGGGACAGCATAGTTAGATTTGGGATGGGTTGGTTTTTCTTCAAAGGATATGACCCGCCGTGATGCATCAAATTCTATAACCCCATACCGTTGGGGATCTTTGACCTGATAACCAAAAACTAAAGCTCCCTGCTTTAATTGGGCGGCACGATGGAGCAGTTCTACTAAACCATGGCCATAGAGAATATTATCCCCCAACACAAGACAGACAGGGGACTGATCAATAAATTCTTCCCCCAAAATAAAAGCTTGGGCTAACCCCCCCGGTTCCGGTTGCACCAGGTAACTAAAGTTGACCCCCCACTGGCTACCATCCCCTAATAGTTCCTCAAACAGGGGCAAATGGTGAGGGGTGGAAATAATTAAAATATCCCTAATTCCTGCCAGCATCAGGACGGAAAGGGGGTAGTAAATCATCGGTTTATCGTACACCGGTAATAGTTGTTTACTGATGACGCTAGTTAGGGGAAATAATCGTGTTCCTAATCCCCCGGCTAAAATAATTCCTTTCATTGTGCAAACTCCCTAAAATTTTCCTGGGAAGAGGCAGCGGGGTAATAGGATATTTTTTTCCCATTCGAAGTAATCATTGGTTGTTCATGCTCCCCGATCGCTGTAATTTTGATTGATCCAAGTTTGATAATTGCCGGAGCAGACTTCCTCTACCCAATCGGTATGGTCTAAGTACCATTGGATGGTTTTTTTGATTCCACTGGCAAAATTTTCTTGGGGAGTCCAACCGATTTCTCGTTTAATTTTGTGGCAATTAATGGCGTAACGGCGATCGTGGCCCAGGCGATCTTTGACGAAGGTAATGAGCGATCGATGGGAAAAATTAGGTTGGGGTGTTAGTTCATCCAACAGATCACAGATCGTTTCCACCACCGTGAGGTTAGGAAGCTCCGTTTCTCCACCAATATTGTAAGTTTCCCCTAAGTTACCTTTAGTTAGGACTTGATAAATACCTTCACAATGATCTTCGACGTATAACCAATCCCGCACGTTTTGACCATCACCATAAATTGGTAAGGGCTTATGGTTTAGGCAATTGAGAATGATTAGGGGGATTAACTTCTCTGGAAATTGGTAGGGGCCGTAATTATTAGAACAATTGGTGGTAATTGTGGGTAAACCATAGGTATGGTGATAGGCGT
>JAAUPO010000289.1 GCA_012033095.1 Synechococcaceae cyanobacterium RL_1_2
AGCATTAAAACGTTGATCCTGAGCCAGGTTCAGAAAGTATAGTTTTAAACTGAAATCCTTAGAACGTGTTTGAAAAGTATCAAATGTTGTTGAGTCGCCCCCTAAATCCCTCAATGGGGGGGACTTCATTGGTTAAAACTTAGGGTCGTGGTAAAGCGGTAAGGATATTTAGACCTAGGATAATTGATTATCAATCGATTTAAGCTTCCTGATCCTTACCGGTATAGGACTACCAAATTTAGGTGATTTCCCCCAGAATGGTGGGCAAGGGGGGCTTTTCAAACATCCTCTCACATGAGTGTATTGCCCCTTTGATTTTTTGATTTAAGGATTTAGATCACATTCTTTATTCTTCAATGGTTACCCGTTGAGTGACTAACACCATGCCATCCCCCCGCACTAAAATAGCTGAGTACCAAAGGTTATCGGGGAGTAGGGGGGCTTTAACGGTTTTAAAAATTCCCCCGGCGGGTAAAACATCTAAATCAAATACCCCAGGGTTAAGGTATTTTTCTCCCCCAATGCGTTCTTCTAACACTCCCCCTAACATCACATCGTTACCAAGGGGTTGATTTACAATCACATCAAAGGCAAACCGGCTGCCGACTTTGGCCCGATCGGGTAAATTAATTCTCACTTCAGGGGGTTTATCACCGGACTTGATTTTTGTGATTTCTGAAAGGACTTCTTGCCAAGTTAATTGGCCATTTTTGAAGTATTGCCGCGATCGAATGGTGGATTCCATGGTAATGGTACGGCTAATCATATTTTGGCTACCGGTGATGGTGGTGATGGTATCCGCAATTAATTGGCCATCCTTTTGCTCCCAACCCATTAATTGGGTGGTGTATTTGGCATCAGGAAAACGTTTCCAAAGGGCTTGGGTTCCACTTTTAACATAATCATAATAAAGCCCATCACTATTACGAAACTCAGGACTATAAAGTCTCATTAACCCTTCTAGTTGGTGACCATTGGCCTGGCTCTCGATCGCGGTAATCAAATCAGTTAATTGTTTCGGGGCCGTATCTGGGGTCGCCGCTTGCAGTAAAGAACCTTGACCTATCACTAACCCCGTAGAGAGCATTAAGCCATAGAACCAAGAACAACGGGGTAAACGAGTTTTAAACATAGGGCAAATAATCTTTAATTTCTTGATTCCCAGGGAGGGATCAACAATAATGAACTAGTTTTATATTATGGATAATTTATTGCCCATGAAACTGTTGATCGCGGCCAGTGGTACAGGTGGCCACCTGTTTCCTGCCTTAGCGGTGGCTGACCGCCTTACTCCAGCTCATGAAATCCTCTGGTTAGGGGTGCCCGATCGCTTAGAAACTACCCTGATCCGCGATCGATATCTTCTATATACAATTCCTGTGGAAGGTTTTCAAGGGCCTTTGGGCTGGAAAACTCTAGTTATTTTACAAAGGCTCATTAAAGGAATTTTTCAGACTAGAAAATTATTAAAAAAACAACAGGTTGACCATGTTTTTAGTACGGGGGGTTATATTGCGGCTCCGGCGATCATTGCAGCCCGTTCCTTAGGAATCCCCATCACCATCCACGAATCTAATTACATTCCTGGTAAAGTAACCAAGCTCTTACAACGGTGGTGTACCCATATCGCCCTAGGTTTTACCCAAACCGCCAATTATTTACCCCATGGCCATACCCAATGGGTGAGTACTCCGGTAAGAGAAGAATTTTTATCCCCCCCAAACCATAGATTTACCGATTCCGGATGACGCTCGGTTAGTGGTGATAGTGGGGGGTTCCCAGGGGGCGGTGTCCGTTAATCAATTAATTCGGGAATGCGCTCCTGTTTGGTTAAACCAGGGGATTTATCTCGTGCACTTGACTGGCAATCAAGATCCCGATGCCCAAGCCCTTAGCCACCCCCATTATTTTCAATTTGAATTTCACCACCAAATGGCAGCTTTACTTCAACGGGCAGATCTCGCAATTAGTCGCGCTGGTGCTGGCACCACAACGGAATTGGCGATTACCCAAACCCCATCTATTTTAATTCCCTATCCCTTTGCAGCGGAAAATCATCAAAAATATAACGCGGAAGTGTTTGAGCTAGCTGGGGCTGCGATCGTGTATGAACAAAAAACTTTGACCGCCGACGTTTTGAGGGAACAGGTCCTAGCCCTGCTACAGGATCAAGAACGGTTAAATTCCATGAAAACCCAAGCGGCAACCTTAGCCCTACGGGATAGTAGCGATCGCTTAGTCAAATTAATCTTGGAAACCCATCTTCCATAAAATCACCGATGGCCACCGGATGCGGAGGGGAGTGATTTTGTTAAATTCAGGATTTACGCATTACGCAAAAATTTCGATTCTGTCCTGGGAACCATGATGTTTGGTGACAATCGTTCAAGCAAGTCCCCCAAGTTTAAGGGCTTTAGGGGGCTTGTGCGTAAGGAATAAGAATTTAATAACATCTAAAACTTAAATATTGATGGGTTACGCTCCCTTGAAGGATACCCTACAAATTTCTAAGTTATTTAATTCACGATCCTAGGTCCTATAATTGCGATATTTACTTAAAACCTGAGTTCGGTATGAGCCAAAATTTGGATTCCGCCGTTGCTTAATTGTCTTGTCACTCAACGATAATGCTTCTTTTCAGGGATTTTTCCTTCAAAAATAACTATGAACTCGAACTGAGGTTAATTACTGTAAATAGAACCATCCGGCATAATCGTTTGGTTGAAAATAGCCCCACTAGTGTTGACCCCATTTAACTGGGCATCCCTTAAGCTTGCCCCGGTAAAATCGGCTCCCTCTAGATTGGTTCCATCAAAATCCGCCCCCCATAAATAAGCCCCAGAAAAATCAGCTTGGGTTAAATCAGCTCCCGTTAGGCTCCTAAATTGATATTGGTATTGCGCAGATCAGCATTACTCAAATTAGCTTCAGTCAGGTTGATTCCCATCAAATTAGCGGAAAATAAATTGCTCCCACGCATCTCGGTTTGGGCCAGATTAGTTTTTTCAAATTAGCATTCATCAACTGAGTACCTCGAAGATAGGCCCCCTCTAAGTTAGTCCCAATTAAATTGGAGTTATTTAATTTCGCCCCACTCATTTTTGCTTCTTGCATATCAATGCCACTTAAATTAACCCCATTGAGATCTAAGCCATTAAGAAAACTGCCGGTTAACTGAATCCCTTGGAGTTGGGTACCTTTCAAGTTAGCTCCACTCAGCCTTGCGCCACTTAAATTACACCAACTTAAATTAGCCTGTTCTAAATTAGCCCCTCGAAAATTAATCCCTTTCAAATTAGCTCCAACGAAATTGACATGGGCTAAATTAGCTCGATAAAAGTTAACCCAATTCAGCTTGGAACCGGTTAATTTCGCATAGGTCAGATCAGCCCAACATAATTGAGCCCCCCGCAGATCGGTTTTACTCAAATCGGCTTCTAAAAGATGGCTGTTTTGGAGTTTAGCAAAGCTTAAATCTGCCCCAAAAAAGCAAGCTCCATTACAGTTAGAATCCATCATCCAGACGCGATCGAGGTGGGCAGAACTAAAATCCGTATAGGAGAAATTAGTGTGGTTAAGATTTACTCCTTCTAAATGAATGTGGGCTAAATGATAGTTTTGAAAATTTCGATAACCATGGTTATAGAGTTCGACAAGATCCTTTTTTTCCATGATTCAGTGACCCTTGATGAATGCTGAATACATTAATAATAAATGGGCCCAAAACTAAAGTTTCTGTTTGGCAACAATTATTATCTTAAGAAATTAATGACATTAATGTCTTTTTTTACCATCAAAAGTATTGATTATTAGCAATGGTAAATAGCAGAAAGAATCGATGAAAGTAAAGTTTTATTAAGTTGTGATTTTCCCTATGATGATCCAAAATTTCAAGAACATTGCTGCTCTATTTTAAGGAGAATTGAGGGGGGCTTTGTCTGTCAACTTTATGAAAATTGCTCTAATTGATTACCTTTCTTCATCATAACTTTAGGAAATATTACCTATGGTTAAAGCGATGTAGGGCGGAGCTTAATTCCTGGCATTACTCAAATTTATCCAGTTCATCCAGCTCATGAAAACCGAGATAAACTTAATCAAAGTACAGTTAAAACCTTTAATCTTCCAAAGATTTAATCCGGTTAACGTCCATGGCAATAAATTAAATTCAAGTATAAATACTAGTTTATTCTTTAAATGATTTTTTGACGATGAAACTTAGTTTTTTTTAATCAAGGCTAGATTATAGGTTTGATTTATAAGTCTAGATTAAGCCTCCATCGTAATGGATAATCTTGTTGGTCTTTGTAACTATTAGTTAGTGATTAGTGAAATTAGTTTTAAGTTATTGTTTTGTTGTTATTTGGAAACTTGTTAAGTTTAGGCTTGTTTTGAGTAAAAAAATAACTATATTTTGTAAAGGCAGGATTAAGATTAAAGATTAGGGGACTGGTTAGTTGAAGGATGATGTGTAGAATGGAGTCACAGGAAGAGAAAAAGCAATGAATTGTCCCCACTGCGAAAGCCAAAAAACGGTTAAAATGGA
>JAAUPO010000290.1 GCA_012033095.1 Synechococcaceae cyanobacterium RL_1_2
AGGGCAAACGCATACTAATTTTCACTCAACGAAAGAATAATAGTTTCAGCGATTTTTTAAAATTTTTATTCTCAATAAAAGCTTGTTTAACTTTGCTTATTGCGAAAAAGGGAGTATGCGTTTTCCCTGCAAGCAATACAGCCTTATTTTTAGGGTTCAATGAGAATGGCCCTTTAATTATTATCATTATCAGGACTTACACAAAATTCGATTCTGTCCTGGGAACCAGGATATTTGGGAATAATCGTTCAAGCAAGTCCACCATCGTTGGGTGATTTAGGGGGCTTTTGCGTAAGTCCTAGTTATCCATGGGATGATCCTATAACTCCTCCTAGAAGTCTTCACCTCCTTAGGGGTCAACGTTAGCGATCGTTGTTATCCATGGGATGATGGCATGAAGCACAAGGAATCCCTAAACATTGGTTGAGAAAAACATAAAACAGATCAGCCAGTAGCATTAGATCATCTCCTAAAATTCTGCGGAATTATTGCTTACGTTAGCCCCATGGGATGGGGAAAGAATATCTTTGAGGGCCCAATGTTCTAATTGCTCTGGTTCCATGTCCACGGAAGCAGGTAATCCACTATCTAAGTGGAGAAGTCGAGCAATTTTGGCCGCACCATAGGAATGAATAATTTCCATCTTATTAAGAATTATTAGTAATAAGTTTATAGTCTTTAGCTTAATTGTCCCTTTGGTTTTTGTCAATACTTAATAGTAATATTTATCATTAAGATCGGGACTAAGCGGCGAATTAGTTCGAGTAGTTACATCCTGGGATCAGCTCTATTGTTATGGCTACATGGCTATAGGAATTATTAACCTTGTGCTTTATAACCATAGCCAGGGAAGTTAAGATTTGCCCGAAGCAACAAAGCTTTATCCTCTAAGGCTCATCGATGATGATCACCCCGTAGTAATGATGGTGGTTCTAGCCATATTTCCATCGCGATCGCGCAGAGAATAGCCAAAGTACGAAGATTATTAATCCCTAAAAAATAAGTGGCTCATTGCCAAAATTAGGCTCTTTAAATGTTGATAGGACTTACCGCACAAGCCCCCTAAAGACAACAAATTGGGGGGACTTGCTTGAACGATCGTCCCCAAATGCCATGGTTCCCAGGACAGGATCGAAATTTTTACGTAAGTCCTGGTTAACAAACAAGATGTATCCCTTCTCCAGCCATTAAAGGGAGCGAGACAAAACCAATGGAGAGGGAAAGGGGTAGTCGCGATCTAACTGGGCTGAAATTATTTGTGCATGTTTTCAGAAACCTTTTAGACCAAGGGTTACAACCTTGGAATATCCATCAAATCATGACGGTTAAACCAGTAGCCTATGGGGGATAGATTCTTTTCGCTTTCTTTGTTAGTTACATTATTAATAATCTTTATCATTAACTAGGTATCAATCATTAACTAGACATCAATTACGGATACTTTGATTTAAAGTTGAAAAAGGAGCTTTATTAAAATACTTACTGTTAATTAATTATTTAGGACTTAAGCACAAGCCCCCTAAATCCCCGAAATTTGTGGGACTTGCTTGAACGATTGTCCCGAAACACCATGGTTCCCAGGACAGAATCGAAATTTTTGCGTAAGTCCTGTTATTAATTGCTGCTTAAAAGGGTCGATACTGCACATTAAAATACATCCCATCTTCTTGCCAACTATTACCCCTAGAGGTCACGTCCACCAACGGAATCCCCCAATCCAAATTTGCTGTAAAGTTATTGCCGATCGCGAGGCGTAACCCCAAACCCAAAGAAGCAAGGGTATTCTTAGCCAAAGCCGTATTATCGTTATTCCAGACGGTGCCAAAGTCAAAAAATGGACTGATTTGGACTTTAGTCTGCCCATCATCAATGGTGAATAAATCCGTGCGAACTTCTGCTGAAGCAAATAAACCATTGTCTGCTAAGAGGGAATCTTGACGATAACCCCTCACACTTAACTGACCCCCTAAACTAAATTGCTCAATTAACACCAGGGGCTCCCCGGCTAATTGGAGATCCGATCGCAATAACAGGGTGGTGTTAGGCTTTAACAGCCGCAGGTATTGGCCCTGTCCTCGCCAGGAAGCAAAATTACTATCGGGGGCATCATCGTTTTGGGTGGCATTAAAAGCACTAATGCCCAAATTAAATTGGGATCTGAGCGCTAAGACCTGTTGGCTATCTCGATTAGTGTATTCCTGAAAAAATCGTAACGCCGAAATTTTGGTTTTGCCATTATCGTCGGCCCCATTGGCGAGGGGAAAGGGAATATTTAGCAGACTAGTGGTGGTTTCTTGGTGAGAAGCTTTGATCCCCATGGCAAATTCCTTAGTCGGGGATTGGGATAGGGGTTGCCGGAGGGTGACTTCATAGGTATTCGATCGCGAGTCAATATCAATGTTATTAAAGGGATATTCAATAATTTCGCTATCGGTCAAGCTATAACTAGCTGACAGGGTACCATTACGGCTATTAATGGGGAACTCATAACTAAGATCATCAAGGGATTTACTGCCCTCGGTTTCCACATAGGCCACATTGACGCGATCGCCAAAGCCGGACAAATTATTATGGGTGATGGCAATGCGCCGACGGACACTACCGACACTGGGGGATCTTTGGTTATCGGTGGAAAGGGTAATGCTAAAAGGATCACTTTCTTTTGCGACAATTTCCAAAAGACTTAAGCCCGGTCTTGCTCCTGCGGATAACTCCACGGATAAACTATCCACCAGAGGATCAACCTGGAGCAATTGTAAGCTGGCTAATAAATCATTTTGATTGAGGGGGGCTTTCGTGGCCCGACGTAAACGGCTCAAAATATAGCCATCGTCTAAATGGTTCAAACCAAAAAGATTAACTTCTTCCACTCGTCCTTCAATGATCTGAATTTTTACCACTCCATTTTCCAAGGCTTGGGGAGGGATAATCGCTCCAGAAGTAATATAACCACGATTAAAGTAAAGCTTCGTAATCGTATCTTGGGCTTCGAGGAGTTCCCCAAAGGAAATAGGGCGGTCTAGATAGGGACTTAAAAGTTCAGCAAATTGTTCTTGGGTAAAAACAGTACTACCTTCCACCGCAAAGTCATTAACGATAATTTGGGTTGGGATACGATCTAAATCAAGGTTAGGATTACTGGGGGTCGATCGCTCGATCAGGGGAAATAGTTCATCCAGCCTAGGTAAAACCTGATTATCGGGAAATGGTAAAGGATCGGGTAACGTCGTTTCCGGTACACTACCGGGGGTGATGTTCTCTCTGGTAACTGGTTGGGCGATCGTGGGGCTGCAGAGGGGGATTACGCCCAACAGGATCCATAGAGCCTGTCGATTTTTCCTAGATTTAAACACAACCAAAACACCTTGATGAAAAATATTGCCCGAATTCTAACATTAAGATCTTGATTTACTAGGGCTTTTCTTGACTAAATTGTGAAGAATGGCCTAAGAATAAATTCCTAGGTAAATTGAGCTTTAATTCTACTAGTGGCAAAAATTACGGTTCCTAATGAGGACGTTTTAAAAGCTTCCCCTTCTCCCCTAATTTGAGAAATAAATAGGAGGTCTAGTCCTCACGATTGTTTATGTAGAGGGCAATCGGTCACTGTTTATACTCATCCAATATCCTCTAATAAAATCTGTAAAAATATTAGTAAATAAAGTTTTTATTAGAAGTAATTGATAAAGTAAATATTAAGACTCTAGATTCATAAATAATTGCAGAGTTCTAGGTTCAAGAATTTATTTTTATAACATGTCTATAAAGACAATTCAAATCTTGGTCTATAGTAATCCTAAATAGCTTGTGGCAATTGAGTACGTTGAAAGCCAAGTCTAGTAAGGATCATCATGGTATGACCTAGTTAGGACTGATATATCCATAGGTTAAAGATATCTTTATGAATAAACTCTAACTACCAGGACAAAAAGCTTGCAATGTTTTCCCTGCAATAATTTAGCTTAACAAGCTCAAAATCTTTATCTAGTAAAGCTTACAACCGATCTTCGCATTCTGTTGTTGATTTTTTGTCCGGTACTCAGGAATAAACTCTTAAAAATATATAACTACTAGGACAAAAGTTGCGCCAAAAAACTGTAAATAGGTCTGAGAGCTTTACGCGGCAACGATGATGGTCAATTTCGCTAGAGTGCTTGTGGTGCAAGGGTTTAAGGTTTTTGTCCTGTAGTTAGGATCTTGGTATAAACATGGACTATATTCACCGCTGTGATCCTGTTCATGGGCAATTATCCTAATCGTTAAGCAATTTAATGGCACAGATCAAGCCGCCACAATACCATGGGCGGTGATTAGAGCAACGCTAACTATAGTCTTTTTAAATAATTAGGGGAAACAAATAGATCTGAAAACATTCCATTGAGAGGAACAGCTACCCCATACTAAATTAAATTGACTATAACAATCAAACAATAAACATTTTCTACTGTTGTTCTAAGCTCGATAGTTACGCCACACCCCCATTAACACCCCCTGCACTTCCACCGCAGAAGCATCCACTTCGATGGGTTCATAATTGTTATTAG
>JAAUPO010000291.1 GCA_012033095.1 Synechococcaceae cyanobacterium RL_1_2
TGGGATGGTTTTTCTTGCTATAGAATACTTTCCGCTCTATTTATTTCCCGTAATTATTCAAAAAGGCTATATTTATTTATCTGCTACTACCCACCGTCACTTCTGGGGAAACAGCATCAAGACATGTGGCGTTCAGAGCCTAGATTGATGATGGAGTTGAGGTCGGTAGTAAGCCCTGGGATGTCATCGGATGGGGTTAAGAGCATCCTCCACTCACCCCACTCATAAAAAATAGTGTTACCATGCACGCATATTACGGAAAGTGGTAGTCCTATACAAGTAAGGATCAGGAAGATTAAACCCCTTGATAATCAATTATCCTGGGTCTAAATATCCTTACAGCTTTAGCACTACCCGGAAAGTTAAAATTTTCTGGTTAATCATGGGGTGAGATTATTCGGTGATGCATCATTGGCAAACTGTGATCAAAGCGGGATTGATAGTCAGTTGTGCTTGGTTAGGCACTGGTTGCAGTCCAGATCAGGAAAGTAATGCCCAAGCTCCTAGCCAACAACAACAGCCCAAAATCCCCATCGTGGAAGTGCGATCGCGGAGGTTGATACCAAGGGCAATCGGTCGAGCTATACCGGCACAACGGCCCCTAGCCGCCAGGTTAGTTTAAAACCCCAGGTGGAAGGAAGGATTTTAAGTTTAGTCGTCGAAGAAGGCGATCGGGTGAATCGGGGCCAGGTGCTAGCAACGTTAGACAATAGTTTAATTGTGGCGGAAATTAACCAGGCAAAAGCCGAGTTGGCCGCCAGGGATGCAGAGGTCAAGGAAGCGGAAGGGGAACTAGGGGAGACCGAAGCCCAGTTAAGACAAGCCCAGGCCGCCCTAGCCCAAGCAAAAACCGATGCCGATCGCTTACAGGGTCTATACGAAGAAGGGGCCTTACCTAAGCAGGCCGCGGAAAGTGCCGCCACCAATGCCAAAACGGCCCAGGAGGAGGTCAAATCCCTACAACAGCAGCTCAATACTCGACGGGGGGCGATCACCGCTAATCAACAACGGGTGGAGGCCCAAGGGGCGATCATCAAACAAATTCAAGAACGGCTCACCTATTTTACGGTGCAGGCTCCATTAACGGGCATGGTTCTAAGTAAAACCTTGGAGCAGGGGGACTTAGCTCAGCCCGGTCAAGAAATTTTGACCATTGGGGATCTGGGTACGGTGCAGATTAATATTCAGGTCAGCGATCGAGATCTAAGTAAATTTCAAGTAGGTCAAGGGGTGGAAGTTAAACTAGATGCGTTCAAGGATCAAACCTTTAACGGCGTGGTGAAACGTATTCTACCGGTGGCAGATCAAGTTGCCCGTCTAATCCCGGTGGAAATTACCATCCCTAACCCCGCGGGTACCATTACCAGTGGTTTGCTCGCCAGGGTAAGTTACCAATCCCAGGATCGTCAAACCATCAAAGTGCCCCTCACTGCCCTCGCTCCCAACGAACCTCAGGGCGCACAAAATCAAACTACCCCCCAGAGCGATCGGGGCGTGATCTTTGTGGTGGAGCAAGAGCAGCCAGAAATCCTTGTGACAGCCCGACCTGTTACTCTGGGCCAACCCATTAATGACGGCATTGAAATTATCGCAGGGCTAAAACCAGGGGAAAAATACATTGCGGTGACGGATCAGCCACTTAAATCTGGTCAAAAAGTCCAGCGTAGCTTCCTTTCCCCTAATTAATCTTCGGAAGTTTTAACCATGTAATGCTAGGGGCTGGTGGGGTTATTGCAAAATCCGTAGGAAGTCAAATTCTGTAACTACCAAATTATCCAAATTATTCGTCAATCCTTACAAGAATGAAACCCTTTAATTTTTCCTTGAATCCCTAAGAAAATGTTTGAAAAGCCCCCCATGCCCCCTAGTCTGGGGGAAATTGCCTAAATTTTAAGCAATTAAGTCTCCCAAGTTGAGGGATTTAGGGGGCGACTCCACAACATTTGATACTTTTCAAACACATTCTAAGTTCATTACCCCATAATTTTTATACTGCCATGGTTAAATTATCCCTCAGCTCCCTCGCTATCCGTCGCCACATTGGGACGTTAATGATCACCATTGCGGTGATGGTATTGGGTTTTTTCTCCATTAATCAAATGGCGGTGGATCTGCTCCCTTCCATTACCTATCCTCGGATTGGGGTGCGGGCCGATGCTCCTGGGGTGGTGCCGGATGTGGCGGTGAATGAAGTTACCCGGCCCTTAGAAGAGGCCCTAGCGGCGACGGAGGGGGTGACCCAAATTTTTCCCAAACTAGGGAAGGACGGATCAGTATTGATCTATTTTTTGAACCGGGGGCGGATGTGGA
This sequence comes from Synechococcaceae cyanobacterium RL_1_2, assembly GCA_012033095.1. GTDB lineage: Bacteria > Cyanobacteriota > Cyanobacteriia > Cyanobacteriales > JAAUPO01 > JAAUPO01. Next base: position 2,311 of record JAAUPO010000291.1, read on the forward strand.
TCAAGCCCTCAATGATGCCAATGCGACCCTTAACCGTGCGAGAAGTACCCTCCCCGATACCATCGAACAACCCCGCCTATTCAAATTTGATCCTTCCCAGTTACCCATCTATGAGTTAGCGTTAAATTCCCCCACCCTTACGCCGGTGGATTTAAGGATTTTTGCGGAGGAAGAACTAGCCAGGGAATTAATTCGAGTACCGGGGGTTGCCAACGTAGATATTACTGGTGGTGTGGAAGAGGAGGTGCAGGTTAATTTAGACCTCGATCGCTTACAAACCCTGGGGGTGAATGTGGGGGATGTGCTCAGGGCCCTGGGGGGAGCGGAATGTGGATACCTCTGGGGGCTTAATGCGCGGGGGAGAAGTGGAAGCCCTCACCCGTTTGGTGGGTCAATGGAACTCTAGTGCGGACATTCGAGCGGTGGAAATTAATATTGGCACCCCAGATAACCCTCGCCTAATTCCCTTAACGGATGTGGCCCAAATTAATGATGGGGTGGCGGAACAACGGATTTTTGTCTCCCTTAATGGTTTGCCGTCGGTGAAAGTAAGTATTTTGAAACAACCGGAGGCCAATACCATCGACGTGGTGGAGGGGGTCAAGGCGAAACTAGAGGATTTAAGGGGTAACGGGGTCATTCCTGACAATTTAGCAATGACTGCCACCCTCGATGAGTCGCAGTTTATCCAAAACTCCATCACCAATGTGGCGATCGCGGGGATTTCTGGGGCGGCCCTGGCGGCGATCGCGGTGCTATTATTCCTGGGCTCCCTCCGTCAAACCTTAATTATTGTGCTGGCGATCCCCCTCGCGACCCTGGGGGCTATGGTCTTAATGAGCTGCTTTGGCCTATCCCTCAATGTATTTAGTTTAGGGGGTTTAGCCCTAGGGGTAGGGATTGTGGTAGATAACTCCATTGTGATGCTCGAAAATATTACTGCGGGCTTAGCCTCCGCCCCTGCCTCCACTGCCCGTCGCCGTCGTTCTTTGCTCAACACCATTGAAACCAGTGCCCAGGAATTAGAATCTGCCCTGTTTGCCTCCACCACTACGAATCTAGTGGTAGTATTGCCATTTTTGTTAATTGGGGGCTTTTTATCGTTGATCTTTAGTGAGTTAGTGATCACCATTAGCTTTGCGGTGGCAGCTTCTTTGGTGATTGCCTTAACCGTCGTGCCAGCCCTCGCTTCTCGGTTGATGGCAGTGCAAGGTTCTAGTCGCATCGATCGCTTGTTTATTCTACAGTGGTTCGCAGCGGGGGTAAGGGGGTTGAGCGATCGCTATGGTCAATTTTTAGGATGGGTATTGCGCCATCGCTTACCAGTCATCGCACTGACTTTTATCCTGTTTGGGGGGGGAAGTTGGTGGATGCTCCAGGATTTACCCCAGGAAATTTTACCGAGAATTAATACTGGCCAAGCCCAATTATTTGCTAGCTTTCCCCCAGGGACAACCCTAGCCGAAAACCAAAAAGTGATGGCTCGTATCAATGACATTGTGATGGAGCAACCAGAAACGGATTATGTATTTAGTACCGCAGGGGGAGCATTATTGGCAATATAACCGTAAATAACGCGCTACGGGGTTCCAGTACGGTTACCCTCAAACCCCATAGTAATTTACCGGGGTTTGTCGATCGTGTTAATGGTGTCCTCCGTCAGGAACTCAAACTCATTGATACCCGCATTCGTGTCGTACCAGAAAGCGTAAGGGGTCTAATTTTAAACAATTCCCCTAGCCGGGATGACATTGACCTGGTGTTACAGAGTACTAACGCCCAAGACCTAGAAACCGCTGGGGAAATAATTTTAACTGCCCTAGAAGACCAGGCTACCCTCGCCACCTATGAACCCGATGCAGCTCCGCCCCAAACCGAAGTACAAATTAATCCCGATTGGTATCGGGCAACGGCCTTGGGTTTATCGGCGGTGGATTTGGGCAATACGATCCAAACCGCCCTAGATGGGAATATCCCCACCCAACTGCAACGGGTCGATCGCTTAGTGGATGTGAGGGTACAGGTGGAGCCCGGTGCCATCCAAACCCCCCAGCAGTTAGGGGAGTTACCCCTGTTTGCCAATGGAAACCAACCGATTCAACTTAAGGATGTGGCCTCCATTGCCAAAGGGCCCGCCCCAGGAGAAATTCAGCGGATTAATCAACGGCAAATTTTATTGATTGAAGGTAGCCTCACCGAGGGGGCCAGCCTAAGTGATGCCCTCACCGAAGC
>JAAUPO010000012.1 GCA_012033095.1 Synechococcaceae cyanobacterium RL_1_2
TAGGTACGACTCGATCGCTGACTAACCTGATTCACCTCCCCTGCCGCATTTTTTGCGGTTACTTCCTGGGGGCTTAGCCCTGGATAGGTGGAGATAATTTCCTGTACCCTAGGCCCGACGGAGTGGTATTGATCTGCCATAGGAGGAGTGATGTTCTGATCCGGTCTGCTGCTCCATCATAAACGGGAATTTGACTAAATTTTGTCTAGATTCTCTAGGGAGTATCATCAATTAGCATTAAAACATTGATCCTGAGCCAGGTTCAGAAAGTATAGTTTTAAACTGAAATCCTTAGCTAAAAAGAGCTTCAGGTTTAAATGATGACAGGCCCTAGAATGTCTAGATTATAGTCACTAGCGATCGAGCTATAGCAATCCTAAATAACTTGTGGCCATTGAGTACATTGAAAACCAAGTCTAGTAAGGATCTTCATGGCATGACCTAGTTAGGACTGCTGGGGAATTTAGGGAACAAAATGCCAATTCAATTGACTGGATAAACCGCCTCTAATGGCTTCACTAATGTCCTTATCCTACTTAGTATCGTGAATTAAATAACTTAGAAATTTGTAGGGTATCCTTCAAGGGAGCGTAACCCATCGATATTTAAGTTTTAGATGTTATTAAATTCTTATTCCTTACTGGACGGATTGGGGGGCTTGTGCTTAAGTCCTAAATTATTTTGTTTTAAACATACTTTTTAACAGGCTTAATTTATCTTTGTAGGGAGGAAAACGCCAACTGCCACTAATGGCAAACCCTTTTTTTAGCACACTTTTATAATGGCTAAAGGTATCAAAGCTGCTTTTGCCGTGGTAAGCACCCATCCCGCTGGCCCCGACTCCCCCAAACGGGAGGTTTTCTACTCCCACCTGAAGAATCGTATCGTTGATACAGATGCCACCGGAGCTTGTTCTTTGGATAATTTGAGTTTGAACCTGTTGATCCTTGCTAAAGATATACAACGCTAAGGGTTTGGGTCTTGCTTGGATAAAAGCGATCGCGTCATCTAAAGTGCGATAGGGGATCACTGGTAATAGGGGCCCAAAAATTTCCTCCTGCATCAAGGGAGAATCTAATTGAGGATTGGTGAGGATGGTGGGGGCCACATAGAGATCTGCTAGATCATAATTACCGCCGTAGTAAATATCACCATAGGCCATCAAATCAATAATTCTTTGGCAATGGCCCTGGTGGATCAATCGAGGATAATCCGGGTTTTGGTGGGGTTGGGGGGCCATAAAAATTTTCAACGCATTGACGCAAAGCCATTAACAGCTCATCTTTTATTTCTTCCTGGACTAACAAATAATCGGGGGCAATACAAATTTGGCCAGCATTAATAAATTTTCCCCAGGCAATTCTTTGGGCGGTTTTTTGTAGATCGGTGTCGCGATCGATCAAGCACGGGCTTTTCCCTCCCAACTCCAACGTCACAGGGGTTAGATGTTGGGCTGCTGCTGCCATTACTAACTTACCTACCTTTTCCCCACCGGTAAAAAAGATATGATCAAAAGGTTGGGTTAATAGGGTTTGAGCAATGTCTACTCCCCCTTCCTGTACTGTGATGTATGGTTCTTCAAAGGTCGCTGCAATCAGTTTCGCCGTCACTTGGGACACTGCCGGAGCCATTTCTGAGGGTTTAACCACGCTACAATTACCCGCCGTGATCGCTCCCACTAAAGGCTGAAATACTAAGGAAAAGGGGAAATTCCATGGCCCCATAATCAAAACACTACCCAATGGTTCCGGCAGTTGATAGGCCTTGCCTGGCAGGTTAATCAGACTCAGGGCCACAGGTTTGGGTTTCATCCATTGCTTAAGATGCTTCAGCACAAAATCAATCTCTTGGATGACACCAATGATTTCAAACCGCGCTTCAAACTCTGATTTTTTTAAATCCGCTGCTAAAGCAAAAATTATTTCCGATTGAAACTGTAACACCGCGTTTCTTAGTTTCCTTAATTGCTCTAGCCGAAAGGCTAAGGATCTGGTTTGGTGGGAGGCAAAAAACTGACGTTGCTTCACAAGGAAAGAAGGGGAAGAAGCTTGGGCTAGCATAGGATCAACAAAATTAATTCTCCACTTAAGTTTAACGAAATGTTAATGGGGAAATCTAATCCCAAATATCCAGTATTCAAAATTGAAATTACCATGGCGGAGCGAATAACTATAGTCTTTTTAAATGATTACGGGAAATAAATAGAGCTGAAAGCACTCCATAGAGAGAAACAATCATCCCATACTAAATTAAATTGACTATAGCAACCCTTAATTAAAACAGACTAAAAATCCCACAAGTCTTGTGGACATTGCGGGATAGATACACTAAATCAACTAAACTTCAATAAAATTGAGTAAAGGCAAAGGGCATTACGAGGAGCTTGATCAAGGAAAATTGATCCTATCTCTCTCCCCCGCCCAAACTTAGGCATTAAGGGCTTGTTTTAGGACATCTACTTTGTCTAATCTTTCCCATGGCAAATCTAAATCGTTACGACCAAAATGGCCATAGGCCGCAACGTCTTGATAGAAACGACCTCCCCGTTGGCTGGGTAAATTCCGTAGATCGTAGGCTTGAATAATACCTGCTGGTCTGAGGTCAAAGTTTTTGTTTACTAAATCTAGTAGAACATCTTCTCCCACTTTGCCAGTACCAAAGGTTTCTACAAATACGCTGACTGGTCTGGCCACACCGATCGCGTAGCTAACCTGTACTTCGCATTTATCCGCTAAACCAGCTGCGACAATATTTTTAGCCACATGGCGAGCGGCATAACAAGCACTGCGATCGACTTTAGTAGGATCTTTACCGGAGAAGGCTCCACCACCATGGCGAGAATAACCACCGTAGGTATCTACAATGATTTTACGGCCAGTCAGACCAGAATCCCCTTGGGGCCCACCAATCACAAATTTGCCCGTAGGATTTACAAAATACTTAGTTTTGTCATCGGGTTTGATATCAATATCCGCAAAAACTGGTTTAATGACTAGATCCATCAGATCCGCCTTGATTTTGGCTTGAATCTGATCGTTATCTGTGATGTCTGCGATCGTGGCAGTATGCTGGGTGGAAATTAAAATCGTATCAATACCGACGGGTTTTCCACCTTCATAGATCACCGTAACTTGGGTTTTACCATCGGGGCCTAGATAACTTAGGGTTCCATCCTTGCGCACTTTGGTTAGTTGACGGGATAGACGATGGGCTAAGCTAATGGGTAAGGGCATTAGTTCAGGGGTTTCGTTACAGGCAAACCCAAACATGAGCCCCTGATCCCCCGCTCCAATTTGATCTAATTCATTATCACTTAATTTTGTGCGTTGTTCTTGGGCTTGGGTTACCCCTTGGGAAATATCAGGGGATTGTTCGTCCACGGCCACTAAAACAGAACAACTATTGGCAGAAAAGCCATTATCGGCGTTAGTATAGCCAATCTCAGCGATTTTTTTACGGGCTAAAGTAATTAAGTTAGTGGAACTTTTACTAGTAATTTCTCCTGTAATGACCACTAAACCAGTATTTACCACAACCTCTGCAGCCACACGACTAGCAGGGTCTTCTGCAAGGAGAGCATCAAGCACCGCATCGGAAATTTGGTCACAAATTTTATCGGGATGCCCTTCCGTTACGGACTCGGAAGTAAAGAGATAACGACTAGACACAGTAGGTTAACGGCCTCCATCTATATTATTTGCATGCACATTACATATATTAGGTAACTGTATCAGATATAACTATGATCTAAGCCATGGAGTTCCCAAACTATAGCTGTAACTTCCACAATGACTCTGGCTCAAAGATCATCCATCATCGCCCTTACAGGATAAGACGCGATCGCTGCGGGCAGGTTTTAAATTTTCTGGCTAGGGCCATAAATTTAGTTTTTTCCTAGTTTACTTATTGTTTAAAGGAGATGTTTAAAGAAAACAATAACTGAACTTAATTGTGCCCCCAGACTGGTTGGGCATTTCACCAGGCAACAGTAAGCATCTTAATTGTCCCTCCCCCCAGGGCAGCGATCGCGGTTCCCTGGGCTATGACAACAATCATCGTTAAGGAGGGACTAGAAGCGATCGCTATAGAATAGGCCGTTCTCACATTGGATGTGTCTTTACTTCTTTGGTTATAGGGATACCTCGTTACCTCTTGGGTATTTTAAGGAATTTTTGGGAATAAATTGATGAATTCCCATAGCTTGGCAGCCCCAAAATCGAGAGGTAGGCAACGGAACCAAGGAATTTCTACAAAGAATTTCTTGCCAAAGTTCGGATTTTATTCTAAAGTTATAAATTGTCTAATGTGGAGAAGTGGCTGAGCGGTTGAAAGCGGCTTCCTGCTAAGAAGTTGTAGGGTTTATAGCTCTACCGAGGGTTCGAATCCCTCCTTCTCCGTCCACAAACTGACCCCTAGGTATAGAATTTCTAAACCTAGGGGGATTTTTTTATGTAACGGTGGGTTCTAGCTTCACTTTGATGGCCTTATCCACCATGGATTCCACTTTTGGTAAAGTCAGGGTCAAAATACCGTCCTTGAGGGCTGCACTAACTTTATCGTTTTGAATGGGAACCGGTAGTTTAATATTGCGGACAAACTTACCGTAGGTAAACTCAGAATGATAATATTTATCTTCATTTTCTGATTTGCTATATTGGTGTTCCCCAGAAATACTTAGGGTATGGCGAGTAGCGGTAACATCAATATCTTCCCGTTGAATACCCGGCAGACAAACTTTAATGGTTAATTTATCTTCCTGGTCAATGATTTCCACCGCAGGAGACCAAAGATTATGTTCTTCTAAATTTGCGGCGTTCGTTAGATCCTCAAACAAGCGATCGAGTTGGTGGCGAACGGATTGAACATCGGAGAAGGGGGAAAAACGAATTAAAAACATAACTTAAAACTCCTTTAATTGAGGTTAATTAAATGTTTTTTGTTTACATTCCTATTATGGCGATCGTAATAAGTTATGCCTTGTCCGTAAAACCGAATCATGTTTCGAGGTAACCGAATGCTAACCTGGGGGCCAATTCATCGATCGCTCCCCTAAAAGATGTAAATGAAGATGTTCTACGGTTTGTCCACCATCATCGCCGTTATTGATCACCACTCGATAACCGTTGGTTAATCCGACCTGGGCGGCTACGGTTTTAACGGTGAGTAGCAGGTGGCCCAGTAGGGCTTGATCGCTATCCTGGGCATTTTCTAAGCGATCGATGCGTCGTTTTGGGATCACCAAAATATGGGTCGGGGCTTGGGGATTAATATCCCTAAAAGCGAGGCAGAGATCATCTTCATAAACAATAGCTGCCGGAATCTGGCGATGGATAATCTTATCGAAAATAGTTTCACTCATGGTGGTTGCCTCAATGGATGTGCCTCCGAAATTAGCTAACCTTGATTCCCACCGTCAATCTTTGGTTACTAAACTTTAAAACTACTTAATAGGCCTTACGCCCAAGCCCCCTAAATCCCTGAAATTTAGGGGACTTGCTTGAACAATTGTCCCCAAACATCATGGTTCCCAAGACAGAATCGAAATTTTTGCGTAAGTTCTGAAAAATACCTATAGCGGATCTCAAAAAAATCAAGAACACTGCTTCCCCATTTCTAATAGTAATTGAGGGAAATCTTGGTTCATTCACTTTATGAAAACTACTATAGTTGGGATTCATTAAAGCAAAAAAATCAGCTTAGATCTATTGACGACTAAACTGAAACCTTTGACCAGCGGGATCTAAAATTTATCCATGCTGGATTTTTTAGGGTTAGGCCCGTATTCATTACTTTCTGGTTGGCTATCTTGACAGAAAAATACGATTAACACGATCGCGCCAATCAGAGGAATTAAACCAATTAACATCCACCAACCACTACGTCCAGTGTCATGGAGTCGACGACAGGCAACGGCTAAGGAGGGAATGATTACCCCTAATTGATAAACGCCGCCTAAAATCCCTGACTGTTTAGCAACGATGCCTTCAATAATGGCTAAGCCCATCGCAATTAAAAAATTGAACAGCACAAAATACCAATATTCTGCACGCCTTGCTCTGCCTGTAAAAGTGGCGTAGTTTCTTAAAACTTTTACATACCATTCCATAATCAATACCTTAAATTGTGGTTTATAGGTCTAGTTTAAGTTCCATAACAACTAGCTTCTAAATTATTATGAAAAAATTAAGATTTCAGCCAATATAAGCCTAGCTTTTCCAGGTTGAAATCCGTCTAAATGTTAATAATCAATCTGGGAAAAACCCATGATTAGAAATGCTTTTTTCCATAGTTTTTGATTGTTTATTAAAAAAAATTAAGTCCATGGGATCAGGCATTAAGTTTAGCTTTAATACTATCAATAACCGTTTCCAGGACTTTAACCCTGGCAAAATATTTATCATTTCCCGCAATGATAGTCCAGGGGGCATGGGGGGTATGGGTGCGGGCAATCATTTGATTTACGGCCACATGATATTCCGGCCATTGTTCGCGATTGCGCCAATCTTCTGGGGTTAATTTATAACCTTTAAAAGTGTCTCCTTTTCGTTGTTCAAATCGTTTTAATTGCTCTTCTTGATCGATGTGAATCCAAAATTTAATCAACACATAGTTGCTGTGGGTAAGACTAATTTCAAATTCGTTAATTTCTTTATAAGCCCGTCGCCATTCCTGTTCGCTGGCAAAGCCTTCAATGCGTTCTACTAAAACACGGCCATACCAAGTGCGATCGAAGATGCCGATCGTGCCCCGGCCAGGTAAATGACGAGAAAAACGCCATAGGTAGTTATGTTGGAGTTCTTCGGTGGTGGGTGCGGCGAAACTATTAATTTTATAACTACGGGCATCTAAACTATCGGTGAGACGTTTGATGGCTCCCCCTTTCCCCGCAGCATCCCAACCTTCAAATAAAATTAAAATCGGTATTTGGGACTTGAATACGTCTAGCTGAATCCGTTGCAGTTCAATTTGGGCGTTCCGTAGTCTTTTTTTGTAGGTTTGACTATTGAGACTTTGGGTTAAATCTACCGGGGAAAGATAATCTGGTTCGGTGGGGAGGAGTTGTTTTTGGGGTTCTACTTTGGGGCTAGGCAGGGCGATCGCTTGGCGATCTAAGGCTTCTTTGATGGTGGCCACCAGTTGAGATAGCACTTTAACCCTTGTCCAATACTCACAATCGCCTTCGACCAATGTCCAAGGAGCCGCGCCAGTGCTGGTATAGGTCAGCATCTCCTCCACCAAACGACTATAGGCTTTATAGTTTTTTTCCTGCTGCCAATCCTCCGGTCTAACCCGCCAGGAATTAAGTTCATCCTTGGCCGATTTTTTCAGGCGTTTTTTTAGTTCCTTATTACTGAGGTGAATCCAAAATTTAGCGATCGCGGCCCCGTCATCTATCAATAACCGCTCAAAATTATTAATTTGACGCATCAGATCCGGAGCTTCCACATTAGAGACGCGATCGAATAGGCGATCTTCTAGGACATGGGTGTACCAACTATGGTAGAAAAAGGCGATGCTACCTTTGGGGGGAAGTTTATGCCAAAACCGCCAGAGGAAAGGATATTTTTTTTCATGGCCGCTGGGGGGAAAAATAGGATGGACACTAAATCCCCTAGGATCCATGTAATTAGTGATTTTTTTGAGTAAGGAACCTTTGCCAGCCCCGGCCCAACCCTCTAACACCACCACGATCGGTAATTTATTTTGCCAGCATTGTTGTTGGAGGGTTCTAAGCTCCTTCATTAAAGCTTCTAATTGTTGTTTGTAGAGTTCCTTTTCAAGGGTCAGCTTCAAATCGAGGGTACTAAGCATAAATCATCCGATCTCCTAGGGATACAGTACATCGGTCAAAGGGAAATATACTAATAGCCGGTTAACCGATATTAGGTCTGATCATAAAAGCTCTATTGAAGGTCTTTCCTAGTATTCCCACAAGAATTAAGGATTGTTACTTTTGTTAACCCTTGATAGCAATCGTGGCAGACGAGCGTTCAGGACTGACGCAAAAATTTCGATTCTGTCCTGGGAACCATGATATTTGGGGATGTTTGGGGATAATCTTTCAAGCAAGTCCCCCACATTTGGGGATTTAGGGGGCTTGTGCATAAGTCCTAGGGTTAGATCATTACCAAAGAGAAACTCTGATCAATCTTTGCCTGATCAAACAGCCCCTGGATCACGATCGATCAGCGCGAGCAATTCCTCCTCGGTTAGTAGCTTAATACCTAACTTTTGTGCCTTCATTAGTTTTGAGCCGGCTTTTTCCCCCACCACTAAATAATTAAGATTTTTACTGACCGCGCTCAAAATTTTACCGCCGGCGGCTTTAATCAGGGCTTCGGCATCCTTGCGTTTGAGGGTGGGTAAGGTGCCGGTAATCAAAAAAGTACGATCGCTGAAGTTACCCTCTGGGGATGGGGAGCTAGGGGGAGACAATGGAGCTAGGTTAAGACCGATCGCTTGTAATTCGGTGATCAATTGTTGATTAGGGGGAGCTTGGAACCAATGAACCACCGATTGGGCAATTTCTAGCCCAAACCCATAAATACTTTCTAGCTCTGTAACTTTTGCTTGGGCTAATTGATGGATGGTCGGAAAATTTTGGGCGAGGATTTCGGCGTTAACTTTGCCCACTAGGGGAATGCCCAAACCATAAATTACGCGATCGTAGGATTGGTGGCGGGATTGGTCGATGGCATGGACTAATTTGGTGGCTAACTTTTCCCCTAAGCGATCGAGGCTAGTGAGGCATTCGACCGAGAGGTGATAAAGATCCGCCACGGAATTAACTAGGCCTTCCCGTAATAAATTGACCAAGATTTTTTCCCCTAAACCTTGAATATCCATCGCATCCCGACTTACCCAATGGACAAGGTTACCTTTGAGAATGGCAGGACAGCTACCATTGACGCACCTAGTCACTGCTTCCGTTGTGGGTTGGACTAATGCACTGTGGCATTCTGGACAATGGCGAGGAAATTGGTAGGCCATGGTATGGGGAGGCCGCAACTCCGTTATGACCCGCACTACTTCGGGAATAATTTCCCCGGCTTTACGAATAACCACCGTATCCCCCACCCGAAGATCTAACTCCGCAATCCGATCGCGGTTATGGAGGGTGGCCCGTTGTACGGTGGTTCCGGCGACTTGCACCGGTTCCATGATCGCCATGGGGGTAACCGCCCCGGTACGCCCTACATTAACGGTAATCGCTTTGACGATGGTGGGAACTTCCTCCGCTGGGTATTTTAACGCGATCGCCCACCGGGGAAATTTTTGGGTAAATCCTAGTTGTTGTTGCAGGGGAACACTATTAATTTTTACGACCACCCCATCCGTTAGATAGGGCAATTGTTTACGTTGGTCTGCCCAGCGATCATAGTAAGCTTTTACCCCTTGTAGATTTGGGCAAAATTCCCGATGGGGATTGACCCGAAAACCAGCTTTCATTAACCACTCTAAACTTTCCTGTTGGGTGGTTAGGGGTAAATGGACCGTATAGGCAAAAAAATCTAAATTCCGTTGGGCCACAATGCGGGGATCTAGTTGGCGTAACGTGCCAGCGGCCGCATTCCGGGCATTGGCAAATAGCGGTTCCCCTGCTTCGGCTTTAGCGACATTAATCCCATCAAAGGTGGCGATCGGTAAAAAGGCTTCCCCCCTCACTTCCACCAGTGGCGGACAGGGATCGATCGCTAAACGGAGGGGAATCGAACGAATGGTTTTGAGGTTAGGAGTAATATCTTCCCCCTTCATCCCGTCCCCCCGCGTCACCCCCCGCGTAAACAGACCATATTCATAGGTTAACGCGATCGCAGAGCCATCAATTTTTAATTCACAACCATACTCCCAGGTTTCCACTTCTGGGGCCAATTTGCGCCAACGTTGCTCCCACTTTTGCAATTCTTCCCAATTAAACGCATTTTCTAAGCTATACAACGGCACGTTATGGGTGACGGAGGTAAATTCCTTCGCTGGGCGATCGCCGACCCGTTGGGTAGGGCTATCGGGGGTTACAAATTGAGGGTATTGGGCTTCTAACTCTTCTAATTGACGGTATAGGCGATCGTAAACGCTATCCTCCATCACCGGCTGATCCAGCACATAATAGGCGTAGGCGGCTTGTTGAAGTTGGGTGCGTAATTGATTAATTTTGGCTTCCATTCCCTGCTCCGAGGTAAACCAAGGTAACACGTTTAAAAGTATACGTTTTGGTTTTTTAAATTACTACTGCTGTGGCTTAGGTGCCCAAAAGAGGACTTATCCACAAGCCCCCTAAATCCTCCAACGATGGGGGACTTGGTTGAACGATTGTCCCCAAACATGATGGTTCCCAGGACAAGGCACTGGTCAGCTGAGGGAGGATAGGTTCAAAGCCCCTAGAATTAAGCATCTCCTGGAAACCTATCGGGCAGGAAATAAATCCCCTCTTCATTGCTGGCGTAGTATTCTTTCCTAAACTCTGGTGGGGACGTATCCAGTTGTGAACTAATCTTTGGACATCCAATACCCTCTGCAATGCTTCCCGTGTCTTACTGTAGAGATTTTGTCTTCTGCGATAGCCACTACAACGACGACGCAAAGAGGCATTATGGGCTTCATTGTGATTGGCATGAACTTCTGATTTATGGCTGATAGCGGTGTAGGGATGTTCCTGTTTCACCCACTCCCTCCTGGGTTTTCCTTGGGAGCCTTTAATTTTCATTGCTACTTCTAGTCCCTCTCGCCAGACTTTTCGATAGGGGTAGTTTTTGGGATACTTGTCCTGGACAAGATACACACTGGCTAATTTCCATAGTTCTTTGCCATAGCGTCTTTCTCCATCGGGGAACCAGCGACTATATGCACTAGCTTGAGCCCACTCCCAAGTTATAGTCAATTTAATTTAGTGTGGGTTGGCTGTATCTTGCGACGGAGTGCTTTCAGCTCTATTTGTTTCCCGTAATTATGCAAAATTATGCAAAAAGACTATAATTGAGTACTTTCTTGGAATAGTTTTTTGGTCTTTACTTCCTGTTTGCCCACTCACCCAATAACGGCTTTCTCGTTCGTAGAAGTTGATTGTCCATCCTTCACTCTCTGAGGGGGGGATGGTTTTTCCCTACGCGAGTGTAAATCTCATCTCCTTCTAGAGTAATGTCACTTTTTTCTGGGGCCCCTGGGTTCCACTTCTGTGCTTGGGCTGCTATCTTTTTTCCCAGTCCATAATGGTGACGTGGGATTTTCCGTATACTCTGCCCGTTGCTCGTAATCCCATGCCCTCTGTTCGACTATGAATGGCATATTCTATTATTTTGGGTTCAGTTCTCAGTTTTGCCATGGGGGTTCCTGTTCGTTCATTGAATCTACCACCACAGTCATGACACCGATAGTATTGGATTTTTTCTCCTATGCTTTTTAGGGTTCTTTTGCCATTTTTAATGGTATTTTTGCTTTCGCAGTAAGGGCAATTCATGGTTTTTCTCGTCTTGTATTCATCCTCTCTTCTACACCCTCCTTTTAGTTACCAGTGCCATGATCTACTCCTCACCCGCCCCGCAGATTGGATTATATCTTCTATCAGCTTAATGGCTTCAGTAATAGTTATGTGACCATTTTCAACAGCAGACATTAATTCCTGGGCTTTTGCAGGGGTTAATAAATTAAGTCTAATTGGTTCTTTTAATAAACTGTATAGTTTTATGTTGTCTTTCTCATCAATAGTAGAAACTCTTTCATTCCTTTCCATTTCTCTATGTAAATCTTTTAATTGTCTAAGCATTTCTGCTTTTTTCCCTTCATCGTAAGTGCCATCAAAGATTATTTTTTTTACACCTACCAGGGCCGCTGCACCTAAAGCAGCACCACCTACGACTAATCCAATAGGAGGAGCAACTGTTACTAAACCAAACAAAACTGATGTTCCTCCAAAAGCTGCTACAGCAGCGCCAGCACCAGCAGCACCAACAGCGCCAATGCTAATGTCAGTTAAAATACTTGATTTATTATGAGGATTTTTTTCTAGCTCTTCTATCGCTTTAAGAAGTTGCTCTTTAGTTAATTTTTTCTTGTCAAACATAATATATAGTTTAGATATTTATGCTGTTATAACTTCGGCAAAAATTGTGTTGAAAATATCAGCAATAAACGTAAAAAACTCTTTAGCTATTTCAACAATATCTTCAGCCATACCCATGAAATTATTGGAAACTTGTTTTTCCTGTGCTTTTTTATCCAATCTATGGCCAGCTAGACCTAATATCGTAATTCCTAGTATACATGTTAAAGCTCCTGCAAGTGGTGATAAAACTGGGCCAATAAAGGGAATTGCATTTACTAAAGTTTGTACTGCTAAACCGATACTCAAGCCTATTCCTATCCCTGCAACTAAATGAGGATGAGCTTTTACAAACTCAATAATTTTAATTAAAACTATTTTGCCAATATTAAACACTTTTTTTCCAATTTTTTTTGTGTATGTAATTAACTCATGTAGCTTATTCGCTATCTCTTTTGGTACATCAATATCTACGAGCCATACATATATTTCGTTACTGGTAAATGAATCTGCTGTTGCTTGCAAAAGAGAAAGTTCTAAGTTGCTTTGGGCTAATTTTAATGTTGCTGAAGCCATGACATTCTTAATTTCAAATAGGTAAGGATAGGTAACTTATTTTAAAATAAGATAAACCCATAATCATATATGTGATATATATCACTTGATGAATAATCTGCTTATTGAGAGGTTAAAGTAATTGCATTTTTATGGTTTATTACCTTATTATTCATTCGCCTTACCCTTTAACACAGATAACTTGTGGGTACATCTCAATTATTCAGTGAGTAAGAATACTCATTGGTAGAGAGAAAAGTAACTATTAAGGTAGGCACAACGACGATGAAGTACTTGGGGAACATTATCTCTTTTCCATTGAGCTCCAGATATTTTGACTCGTTGTGCAATTTGTTTAACCGTAGATTCTACAGCTCCAGAACCAATGGTAATCCCCCTTAGGATCGTGAATTAAATAACTTAGAAATTTGTAGGGTATCCTTCAATGGAGCGTAACCCATCGATATTTAAGTTTTAGATGTTATTAAATTCTTATTCCTTAGTGGTGCAGAAAAGTCCTGAAACCAACTAAACTCCTTGTTTCCAAAAATGGAAATTATCAGATTTTTAACGACAGTTAAGGCTTTTGGATTGTAGTACATTTGTTAATTTCGATTCGAAAAGTTTCTGCACCACCAAGGTAGTGAGGGTAGCAACTTAGGTTGCTTAATTGAAACTTTCAAAATTTTTAGTTTTATTAGGGCCTGTCATCATTTAAACCTGAAACTCTTCTTAGCTAAGGATTTCAGTTTAAAACTATACTTTCTGAACCGGGCTCAGGATCAACGTTTTAATGCTAATTGATGACACTCTCTAGAAGTCATTATTTTTTTTATTTGGTATAACTTCTCATTTCGGTTGATGGGACTTAAGCGACTTAAGCCGTTGGGATTTAATTACTTTCAACTTAAATTTCAATCGATATCTGACCATGTGATGAACTGTGCCATACTCCGCTTTGATTCCTAATTCTTCCTTTAGCCATTGTTGAATTTCCCCATAGCTGTTGAATTGATGGCCTGGATCTTTTAATTTTTTCGCTAAAGCTTCTTCTGCCGATGGGGGGATCTTTCTCGTTCTTCCTTTTGCCTTCGGTTTGTCAGTGAGTAGTTGACTCAGCCCCCCTTGTTGATATTCCCTCAGCCATCTTTGTACGGTGGTTCTGTTTCTGCCGATCACTTGGGCTACTTGCACCACTTTGAGGGGTTGTTCTTGCTTTAACCAATACAACACCTGTAATTTTTCTTTTTTTGATGCCTTCTTTTTCTATTTTGAGTCTTTCCTGTAGGTTTTCTAGCGTTTCTTCTATTTTGACTCCGGTTACTCCTACCATATTTTTTTCGGGGAATATGAATATTTTTGTTTTTTGTTTTTTTTTGATTCTAACTATATTTTTCCCTTTTTGATTTAGCCTTCGTTTGATCAAAAATGCCACTCAAGTTCAACGTTAATCAATAATTAGGATTCAATAATCCACTCCCTAATAAATTGATAT
>JAAUPO010000013.1 GCA_012033095.1 Synechococcaceae cyanobacterium RL_1_2
CAGATGCCAGAGGTGATTCAAACCTATGCCCTCACCCCGGTAGTTTACCACGGAGACAATTCCGCTATCATTTCTTTAGAGTGGCACACCAATGATGAACCCACCACAGAACAACTGGAAAGTCTTAATGTGTTAGCCCAACAATTAGCTCTTGTTTTAAATCTACACCATGGCCATTAAACCCAAAGCGACGGAAGTACAATCAATGTTTAACCGCATTGGTGCCAAGTACGATCCCCTCAATGATTGGTTAAGCTTTGGCCAACATCACATTTGGAAACTGATGGCAGTGAAGTGGAGCGCACCGATCGCGAGGGGTAAGGGGTTAGATCTTTGTTGTGGAACGGGGGATTTAACCCAATTATTGCACAGGAAAATCGGCGATCAGGGGGAAACCGTCGGCTTAGATTTTTCGGAGGAACTCCTCGCGATCGCCCAACAAAAATACCCCCAATTGCCCATCACCTGGCAGGAAGGTAATGCCCTTGATTTACCCTTTAGGGATCATTATTTTGACAGTGTGACCATGGGTTATGGCCTGCGCAATGTGCTGGATATTCCCCAATGCCTACGGGAAATTAAACGGGTACTCAAAACCGGTGGGAAAGCGGCAATTTTGGATTTTAATCGACCGCGATCGCCCCTAATGAACCAAGCCCAACAATGGTATTTAGACTATTTGGTTGTGCCCTTAGCCGCAAGGATGAACCTTAAAACTGAGTACGAATATATCTTTCCGAGCTTACAACGATTTCCCCTAGGTCAGGAACAGGTAAACCTCGCCCTAGAAGCTGGTTTTACCCAGGCCACCCATTACCCGATCGCCGCAGGATTAATGGGCATTTTGGTGCTGCAAGCCTAACAGGCCCTCTTTCTCTGGCGATCAATCAAACCCCCAATAAAAATTGCCTAGGTTATACAGGACTTACGCAAAAATTTCGATTCTGTCCTAGGAACCATGATGTTTGGGGACAATCATTCAAGCAAGTCCCCCAAATTTGGTTGATTTAGGGGATTTAGGGGGCTTGTGCGTAAGTCCTAATTATAGCAACCTGATCTAGTCAGAAATGCATAACCTAGGCGATCTCAAGGTTTATTTATCCTATTGCCATGGGATTACCTAGGGGTTTTTATCCGCCATAAACCAAAACCAATAAACCCAAATAAATTCAAGTACTAATCCGTTGCCAAAATTTGAGGTACTTTGAAAAAGTCCCCTTCCTGGTCTGGAGCTTGACTAAGGAGAGCTTCGCGATCGCCGTAGGGTTGATTTTCATCGGGGCGAGTAATATTACTGGTATCAATGGCCCTAGTGGTGGGGGGAACATGATCCGTGTCCAGTTCACTGAGTTGCTCAAAATAACTCAAAATATCACTCAACTGGCCTACAAACTTTTGCTCTTCAGCCTCCGTTAGTTCTAGGCGAGCTAGGTGGGCAACTTTCTTAACTTGTTCTTGATCTAATTGCATAGGTTAGGGAATGGAAACTTACACCTTAAAAGAATACGTCCATTTCGGAACGACCGGTGGTTTTCAGCCAATTTTGGGCTTCGATATAATTATTGGGGGCAATCCGTACCGCTTGCTTCCAATATTCCGCTGCGCGATCGAAGAAAAATTCAGCAGCATCATCATCTCCTTCCGCTTTTTTCTGTTCCCCTTGATAATGGTAAATCACTGCTACGTTATTGAGGGCTTGGGGCATTTTGGGATTTAGCTCGATAGATTGATCATAAAGATCTAAAGCCTTTTCTAAATCACCATTGCTAGCATAGATTAAGCCCATATTGTAAAGAATATAGCTGCGATCGTTAGGGTCATCCTCTAATTTGAGGGCTTCTTCGTAATTTTCGAGGGCTTCCGCGTATTCCCCATCTCCTTGAGCCGACATCCCATCGCGATAATAGGCAAAAGCTTCCTTCGCTTTTTGATTGGTGGGTAACATTTTCAGCAGGAGATCTGCCATGACAGTGAAACTTTTATCGATGAAATTATCGTTTCTTTGGGTGCGGGGCATAACGTTATGGTTAGGAAAAATTTTAATTTAGTTTAATTTAAAGTGTATTAAACAGGACTTACGCAAAATTTAAATTCTGTCCTGAGAATCATGATACTGGGGAAAATAGTTCAACCAAGTCCCCCATCCTTGGAGAATTTAGGGGGCTTGTGCGTAAGTCTGATTAAAGTTTAATTTTAATTATTTAATTACAGATTGACTTTTGAGGTCGAGCGACCAAGACTTAGAAGCTCGATGTTTATTTATAACAAATAAACTTAATGTAAATTTGTCTTCACAACATTAATTCATCAACCATTGGGTTTTTGATGTTGGGCCTTATCCCTATGCTCCTTAGAACGTGTTTGAAAAGTATCAAATGTTGTTGATTCGACCCCTAAATCCCCCAATTTGGTGGACTTCATTGATTAAAATCTAGGTGATTTTTCCCAGAATGGGGGGCTTTTCAAACATCCTCTAAACGTTGTTAGTGCTAAAGCTGTAAGGATAATTAGAGCTCATTTATAAACAGGACTTACGCAAAAATTTCGATTCTGTCCTGGGAACCATGATGTTTGGAGATGTTTGGGGACAATCGTTCAAGCAATTACCCCAACTTTGGGGGATTTAGGGGGCTTGTGCGTAAGTCCTAACCTAGTGAGGACTGCTATAGGATAATTGATTATTAAATTGATTATTAAGCAGTTTAACCTTCATGATCCTTACTGGTATCGGACTCTACCTAGACTGTTAAAGGCTAGCTTCAGGGTTGAAATTAATTCATCCGTCGCAAAAATTCTAAGGGTAAACCATCGGGATCCGCAATAAATGCTACCTCATACACCCGATCGCCGATGCGTTGTTGTTCTGGTTGCAGAAGAATTTTTAAAGGGGGTAACATCCTGTTTTGGCTGCGCGCTTGCTCAAACTTCTGGCCAAGGCCTTCCAACCACTGAGGTAAGTTAGGGACTTGGGGAGTTAGATCAAAGGAAAGATGATAGTAGCCGACGTAATGTTCATCGTAGAAACAGTCAATGACGGAGGCCGGTTCAGGGATTTGGATTAGCTCTAGGCGGCTATCTAGACCTGTTAGCCAGCAGGCGAGGGTATAACCAGTGGTAAAACGCTCCTCCACCGTGAATCCCAGCAGTTCATAAAAGGCTAAGGCTCGATGGATATCGGGAGTTCTGATGGACGCATGGTGCATAGCCTAATCCGAAAAAATGACGATAATGGCAGTAATCAAAAATGATAATGGAATAATCGAGATTAATGGTCCAGGAGAATGTTGGCAAGTGCGCCGGATCTACCTTTTGTGGGTTCAAGTTGGTTTAAGGTTTTTCCAAGGAAAATAGGGAGTGTCATCAATTAGCATTAAAACGTTGATCCTGAGCCAGGTTCAGAAAGTATAGTTTTAAACTGAAATCCTTCGCTAAGAAGAGTTTCCGGTTTAATGATGACAGACCCAGTAAATGGTTAAAATTTTCCCCAATTTGGAGGATTTTGGGGTCTATATTCGTAAGGGTTCGCCCTGCTAAGAGGCTGTTTATAAAAACCATTTGGTATCTATCGGTAGATCTGTAATGCTTGAACTGTATTGATTTCATGCTGATCAGGTTCATGTTGATTAAGGTTTGTTCGGCTCAAGTCTTATTGTGCATTGAGCATTGAAAGCGATATACCTGAAAGCCTTATTGTTCAAGATCAAGATCTCAAATGGGTTCTATAAAGTCAATTCAATTTGCATTTTGCCCCCTAAATTTCAAAAAGGGGGGGACTTGTAATGATTTTTTAGGAATTTTTTCCCCGGAATTGGGGGCAGGGGGGCTTTATCAATCAGTTCTAAAGCATTCCCTTAATTTCTTTTAATTCCTTCATGACCCAAAAAGATCGCTGTGGTTCTTTAATCGGAGCAAGTTGATTGGGGTAACTAGTAAAAATGTATACATGTATACATTTTTTTGACATTGTAGTTTTGTAACAATTTAAATCACTAAATCTGAAGAATAGCTAAAGAAAAACCATGGTGTTTCTTTACAATTTGAAACCTTAAAAACCTTGAATTTCAAAGGTTTCGCTGTCTAGAATAGGCCTAATTACCATTAATTATCCTAGGGACGTTAGTTATCGTTAGATTGAGTGAGCTATTGCTTCAGTTCTTATTAATCTAGGTAAAGGTTTATATATGACAGAATCCTTCCTAAATATTTCTTCTCGGCAAAAAAAATTTAATTTTGCCATCAATAAACAAAAACTGATCCAAGGTTTAGTTTGGAAAATAGCGATCGCCACCGTGGCATTAATGGCCGTTGGCAGTGCCACTAGGGTTATGAATGCGGGATTAGCCTGCCCCGATTGGCCCCTTTGCTACGGCCAATTTATCCCTAACCAATATTGGAATTTACAGGTTTTTCTGGAATGGTTCCATCGTTTGGATGCGGGTTTAATTGGCCTATCTACCCTCGCTTTGGTATTACTTTCCTGGTGGTTTCGACGGGACTTACCCCAGTGGTTACCCTGGGCTGCTTTAACGTCCCTGGGGTTAATTGTTTTCCAAGCAGTGCTGGGAGGGTTAACTGTCACTAAACTTTTACGCTTTGATATTGTCACTGCCCACCTCGGCACCGCATTTTTATTTTTAGGTAGTCTCATTATTATTGGCTGTAGTTTGATTCCCCACACTAGCTATGGCACAGGGAAAAAATTACCTTGGTGGGGGGCGATCTCGACGGTATTAGTGTATGGCCAGTGTCTGTTAGGGGGCTTGGTTGGTTCCCGTTGGGCGTTACACCAATGCTTTAACGGTTATGAATTATGTGCGGTGATGAATAGTCATTTAATTGGGGTGGTTCCTAGCACCATCGCTACCTTCATCACGGTGGTAGCAGCCCTCAGAACCCCAGCCCTTCATCCCCACCTCAGAAAAATTTCCCAAGGGATTGGCTTACTCCTAGGGGCCCAGTTAGCCCTGGGGTTAATGACTTTTCGTCTCCACCTCCAGGTTGAACCTCTAACGGTAATTCACCATGCCGTGGGTGCGCTCCTATTTGCCTGCTTACTAGCTTTTAGCACCATTGCCCTGCGGGATCAAAAGCTAGCCTCAATTTGAATAACGGTAACGAATAAACATACTAGTTTTTATTTCTCCATTTACTTTTGATTTGGAATTTGTTGAAAACTAAGCCACCGGGGCCCGTCCACCATTGTTGTCCTTATTCTTAATTAATTCTTACCTGTTGTGTTATCGCGATCGGTGGTAGTGGCAACCCGTATTGGTTTTAATTTCATCTCCTTTGTCATCATTCCCCATCCATCTTTCTTTTAAGGAAAATTTTTAGATCATGCTTGGAACTAGCACTTCTAGTAAGCACCATACCAACGGGCTTGAAGTAATTAATAGCTATATTCAATTAACCAAACCCCGTATCATTCCCCTCTTGCTTATTACCACCGCCGCCGCAATGTGGGTGGCTTCCCATGGGCAAGTGGATCCCTTACTGCTGGCGATGACCCTATTAGGGGGAACCCTCTCCGCCGCCTCCGCCCAAGCCATCAACTGCATTTATGATCGCGACATTGATTACGATATGGTCAGAACCCGCGATCGACCCATCCCTTCTGGCCGTATTAGAATTAGCCACGCGATTATTTTTGCCGTGGTGTTAGGGGTATTATCCTTTGCCATTCTGGCCATTTTTGCCAATCTTACCAGTGCCCTACTATCCTTGAGTGGCTTAGCTTTTTACACCATTATCTATACCCATTTCCTCAAACGCCATTCCACTCAAAATATTGTTATTGGTGGGGCCGCTGGAGCCATTCCCCCCCTAGTGGGTTGGGCGGCCGTTACCGGTGGTTTAGACTGGTGTCCTTGGGTTATTTTTGCCATTATTTTTCTCTGGACTCCCCCCCATTTCTGGGCCTTAGCTTTAATGATTAAGGAAGATTATGCCCAGGTCAAAGTACCGATGTTGCCTGTGGTGGCTGGGGAAGAAACCACCGCGAATCAAATTTGGCTTTATACCGCGATCGTGGTGCCCTTTTCCTTTGTAATGGTTTATCCCCTCCATGCCTCTGGCTTGGTGTATGGTTTATGTGCCTTTGTGTTAGGTGTTATTTTTCTAAAAAATTCCTAGGCAACTCAAACGCAGCCCCAAAGACAATGGTTTGGCGCGATCGCTCTTTAAATATTCCATCCTTTACATGATGCTATTGTGTACCGGCATTGTGATTGATAGCCTATCCGGAGTCCACCAGTTACTGTTTCTGTTCTACTAAGTTAGTTCAATTGATTCAATCATTAATCAATCATTAACTGATCCCATTGGTTAAATCATTGAGTAAATCATTGAGTCTGAACTATTCAACAAAAAAAATCCCCCTTGATTTAATTATCTTGTGGGATTTTCTTTGGGCAGATTAGCAGATTAATTAAAAAATGATAGCTGTAGTCAATATGATCGCAACAAATTAATCATGGCTAAAAACCTCATTATATAAGCTTTTTACTCCTTAAAAATGTCCTAATATTTATGGCTATACCACAAATGTATAATTAATCAAATTTAGTATAGGATCTCACTCCTTGCCATAGGGTGATTTCAGCTCTATTGATTTCCTATAATTATTCCAAAAGACTATATTTCTTGCATTTGCTACAAGATCAGCCTTATAGGACTTATGCACAAGCCCCCTAAATTCCCCAAAGTTGGGGGACTTGCTTGAAAGATTATCCCCAAACATCCTGGTTCCTAGGACAGAATCGAAATTTTGCGTAAGTCCTGCCTTAGTCGTGTTGGATATGGCCTGATAAGTCTGGCTAAAATTTGACCCCTTAGGGAGATCTCCCCACTCAACCTAATTGCGATCGTCAATCGCTCAAGTTATTTTTCCAAGCAACATCATTGTCAGAAAAGGATTAGAGGGAACAAGAACGGCGTTGGGAGTCATCTATCGGTTCCTGCCAAGAATAAGCAAAATGACTAATGCCATTAATGTTTAACTTAGCCTGTTCGATCGCTTGCATTTGTAGCTCTAGGGGGGGCTTATTATTAAGATAATCTCCCCAGGTACCCGCGATCGCTGGAATTACTTCAATCGAACCAGTTCTAACATTTAAAACCCGTTGGATTTCCTGCACAATACAACTACTATCAATACAATTACTGTAGGCCATGGGATGCCATTCCATTTGGGAGGTGAAATAATCCCAAGGTTGTAGTCTCGAATCAAATCCCGTTCTTCCCACTACTTGATTCCCATGGGGAAAAAATACCGCACCAGTAGGAATGGATTGACTACGGGCCGGCAAAGAAACCAAATCAAGGAAATCAATCACCCCCTGGGCTGCATGGGCTACGGTTAAAAACCAAAGATCCTGCTGAATACTTTCGTAAGTGTTAGGATTCAAATTCAGAAGAGGCGGCCTTCCCAAAGGGGGGTAACTTCTTGGGGATAGTTTCCTTGGCTATCTTTACATCCTCATTGGTGATATAGCCCTGGGCTACATACTTTTTGATGAGCATCAAACCTTGATTGTTCTTGGCCCGGCGAAATAAAGCATTTTTCGAAGATGGGCTATAAATCCATAAATCTTTCACATTGCCGGCTACCGAATTACTGCCACTGCCCCGAGGGTAACGAATATAATCGAATAGCACCCCATCGGGTTTGCGTTTCGCCACTTCCTCCACCAAACTATAAAGATCGATTTGGGCTTGACGACTGTAGGGATCCACAAATACCTGGGAATAACCATCAACATAATCTAAGCTAGTTTGACCTTTACCATTGAGAGCAAGGGATTCTTGGCGATCGGGCATCAGGGCATAATCATAGCCAAAGTTCATGGTAAAAAACCAAGCGTACACTTTCATGCCCCGCTCATGACCTTTTGCAATGATTTCAGCAAGTAAATCCCGATCGCTTTGATCGGTGTGACCCAATACCGATTCCCATGGGCTACGGTTATCCTTTTCCGGTAACAGGACTAAGCTATTGTAAAAAACTTCTAAATAAATCTCGTTATAGCCCTTATCGACAATGCGATCGAGGATTTCTTCCACCTTCCCGGCGTTAGCATCACAGGGATAGACCCTTAACCACAGGCCCTGGGTCTCGAACCTCGTACGACGACGGCATTGCTCTAGCAACTTTTTATGTTTTTTAATAATTGCCCCATAATCCCTTTGGGCTTGTTGATTGTTGGGGTTAGTTTGCACTAATTCCCTTAGTTCCTGCTTTGCCTTAACTTCTTCGGCCGTAAACTTACAGTATTCTTCGGGTTGGGCTTGGGCTTGGGCGATCGTTAAATTTTGGGAAAATAAAACCGTTGTTAAACTGAAACAGGTACACCAACGAACAACAAAATCCAATTTTTTCATAGTAAACCTGAGCTTATAGTTTCAGCATCGGCCGATAATGACAACGTATAACAGTATCTATCTTTCTGGATCAATATCCCTTAATCAGGACGTTAAGAATCGGTTTAGCTTGATTTGAGACTCCCTCTAGGATGAAAAGTGCCCACCCTCCCCATAATAAAAAGCACCTGAAAATCATTTTTCAGGCACTCAATTAATTTCAGGTTACAAATCCTAGCAATTATTATGGTTAGAGAGCACCGGCACCCGCCACAACCTCTAGAATTTCTTGGGTAATAGACGCTTGACGAGCCTTGTTATAGGAACGGGTTAAACCGGTCATCAGCTCAGAAGCATTATCACTGGCATTATTCATCGCCGTCATTCTAGCCGCTAATTCACTAGCTGCTGCTTCCTGGAGGGCCCTTAGCAATTGATTATTTAAATACAATGGTAAAAGTGCATCTAAAATTTGAGCTGGATCTTGCTCAAAAATCATATCCTGGGGCAAAGATTGAACAGAACTAGTTACTTTTTCCCGTTCAACACTGAAATTGCCACCGGAGGAAGTAAGACGGAAAATTTCGTCATCTTTTGCTTCTAAACCTTGGGTGGTTAACGGCAGCAGCGTTTGTACCACAGGGCGGGAGCTAATCAACGATACAAATTTTGTAAATACTAGCTCTACCCGATCTACTTTTTCCGACAAAAATAGGGATAGTAACTCATCCGCAATATCCCCAGCTTCCGCCGAAGAAGGAATTTGCTCCAACCCGACATACTTTTTGTCGATGGAAACGTTACGACGGCTAAAATATTGGGCAGCTTTTCTTCCTACTAACACATAGGTTGATGCCACTCCTTCCGCTTCTAGTTCCTTCGCCCGCTCCTCTGCCCGACGGATAATGTTGGCGTTGTAACCACCACATAAACCGCGATCACCAGTTACTACTAATAGCGCAACGGATTTAACTTCCCGTTGATTTAAAAGGGGTAACGTTAGATCTTCAAATTGCAAACGATTTTGCAAATTATATAAAACTGCAGCTAACGTATCAGCAAAAGGGCGGGTTGCATTAACCTGCTCTTGGGCACGACGAACCTTAGCCGCAGCCACGAGGCGCATGGCCTCAGTGATTTTTTTCGTATTTTTGACCGATTGGATACGGTCTCGAATGGCTTTTAAATTAGGCATCTTAGATTCTGGTTAAGACTCGATGTTAAAACTAAACCCCTAGCTAGGCCTACCACTAACTAAGGGCTTCACAAAGGATCGCAAATTAAGCAGAAGCAAGGAAACTTTGTTTTTGTTCAACAATAGCTTCTTTTAGTAGGGTTTCTGCTTCATCGGTTAGTTTTTTTCTCACTAGAAACAATTTTGTACAAATTTAGATTTACTAGTGTTTAAGTACTGACGAAGGGCAACGGTAAAGCCAACTACTTTATCAGTGGGTACATCATCAAGGTAACCATTTAAACCAGCGTACACGATCGCTACTTGTTCCGCGACGGACAAAGGAGAGTTTTGGTCTTGTTTTAACAACTGACGCAAACGCTGACCCCGAGCCAACTGGTTTTGAGTTGCCTGGTCCAGGTCGGATGCAAACTGGGCAAAAGCTTCTAACTCGGAAAATTGAGCTAATTCCAATTTCAGTTTTCCAGCTACTTGCTTCATTGCTTTGGTTTGAGCCGCAGAACCAACCCTAGATACGGAAATACCAGCGTTGATGGCAGGACGGAAACCGGAGTTAAAGAGATCACTGGAAAGGAAAATTTGACCGTCGGTAATGGAAATTACGTTAGTCGGAATATAAGCAGATACGTCCCCAGCCTGGGTTTCAATGATGGGAAGGGCGGTCATACTACCACCACCAAGGTCATCACTGAGTTTAGCTGCCCGTTCTAACAAGCGAGAGTGAATGTAGAATACATCCCCAGGATAAGCTTCCCGTCCGGGGGGACGACGAAGTAATAGGGACATTTGACGGTAAGCCTGAGCTTGTTTAGACAAGTCATCATAAATGATCAAAGTGGCTTTACCTTGATACATGAAGTGTTCCGCGATCGCCGCACCAGTATAGGGAGCGAGGAACTGTAACGTTGCAGGGTCATTGGCGTTAGCTGCCACCACTACGGTATAAGCCATGGCACCTTTTTCTTCTAAAGTACCCACTACTTGGGCAACGGTAGAAGCTTTTTGACCAATGGCTACATACACACAAATTACATCTTCCTCTTTTTGGTTGATGATGGTGTCGATCGCTACAGCAGTTTTACCAGTTTGACGGTCACCAATGATCAGTTCCCGTTGACCACGGCCAATGGGAATCATCGCATCGATCGCCGTAATCCCAGTTTGCATCGGTTCATGGACAGAACGACGCTGAATGATACCAGGAGCCATGGATTCGATTAAACGGGTATCAGTGCTTTCAATGTCACCTTTACCATCAATGGGACGAGCCAACGCATCCACTACCCGGCCAATAATCGCTGGGCCCACAGGGATTTCCGCAATTCTACCAGTAGCTTTAACGGTACTACCTTCTTGGATACTGCGGCCACTACCCATAAGTACAGCACCGACGTTATCTTCTTCCAGGTTAAGGGCGATTCCTACGGAACCATCTTCAAACTCTAAAAGTTCCCCAGCCATAGCCTGCTCTAATCCATAGATCCGAGCAATGCCATCACCCACTTGAAGTACAGTTCCCGCATTGGAGATCTGCACATCTTGGTCGTAGGCTTCGATCTGTTGACGAATAATATTGCTAATTTCGTCAGGTCTAATACTAACCATATCCTAAGTTAATTAGTCGTTAATGTGTTTTTAGTTAAGAGAAAATTTGTAATTTTTTTTACTATGCCTTTACTTAGCAAGACTCATGCCAATACGACGAAGTTGGGCCTTAAGACTAGCGTCAATTACTTGGGAACCAATCTTAATGATTACACCCCCAATTAAATTTGCATCAATGCTAGTTTTTAGTTCCACTTCCGTCGCTCCAGTAATACCCCTAACTTTATCAATTAAGGAATACTGTTGATCTGAGCTTAATTCCCGGGCCGAGATTACCTCAGCAAGAACAACTTGATTCAGTTCCCTTACTAATTTGAGATATTGCTCTACAATGGCCTGCAAAAAATAATTCTTCTTTTATCGATTAATAAATCTAAAAGTTATATAGATAATGATTAACCTTATCGCCGATCACCCTTCTAAGGAAAGATTTTTTTAAGTCCTTCCCAATCACAGGATTAGCAATAAATTCGGAGAACTCAGGCGACTCATTAAATAAGTACTGTAATCCTTTGAATTCATCGGCAAAATGTTGGGTATCTTTGAGAGATTGAGATAGATCCAACAATGCCTGGGCATAGGGTTCACCAATCTCTGTACTAATTAGGCTTGTACTCATGAGTTCTCTCCTAATTTCCTAATTGATTAATACTGCGATCAATAAGTTCATATTGGGCAGAATCATCCAACATTCCCTCTAATTTTCTTTCCACTTCGGCCATGGCTAAAGCAGTTACTTCCTGACGGAGTTGAGCGATCGCTTTCTCCTGTTCAGAGTTTAAATTTTGCTCAGCCATTTCCTGAATCCGAGCAACATCATGTTCACCTTTGGCTAAAATTTGTGCCTTAATTTCTTCGGCAGTAGTTCCAGCTTCTTGAAGAATAGACTTTGCTTTTAACTCAGCTTCAGCTAAGGATTTTTTCTGTGTTTCTAAAGCAGATTTTGCTTCTTGTTGACGGGTTTCGGCATCCTTAATGGCCTGCTCAATTTTGTTACGGCGAGTACTTAAAATGTTCCCGACAATATTTTTACCAAAATAGAACAAAACCCCTAATAAGATGGCGAGGTTAATTAGGTTGGTTTCTAAAATGTCAAAATTTAGACCAAAACCGGATTCTTCCGTCGCTAATATAAACATTGTCCCCATCCCTTTTGTTTCCATGTACTAGTGATAGCTAACGAACAAGTTGTGGGCCTAGGAGTTTAACCAGGATCTCCCGGCTAAGGCCATCAACTTGGCCCCCTAAGTCCTTCATAGCAGCTTCTTTTTGCTTCTCAATCTCTTCGGTCACCACTTGTTTCCGCTGTTGTACTTCAGCTTGGGCTTCAGCGACTTTATTTGCCACAATTTTTTTGGCGGCGGCTTGGGCTTCAGCAATGATAGCTTGAGATTGTTTGCGAGATTCTGCTAGCTCTTGTTCTAATTGGGCGGCTAAAGCTTGGGCTTCAGCTAGTTGCTTTTCAGCATCCTGTTTATTAGTGCTAATGTAGTTTTCCCGATCCTCGATCGATTTGGTCAAAGGTTTGTAGAAAACCACATTTTAAATGGCAGTTAACAATAAAAACTGCAACGCCATTACAGGTAAAGTTGCATCAAAATCAAACATGTTATTACCAATATTTGCTTGTGGCTAATGTAAATGAAGTCGGGGAGAAGATTTTAACTAAATAACTTTCTCCCCTTCTGTCAGTAGTTTCTAAGCAAAAGGATTGGCAAAGAGTAGAACTAGGGCAACTACTAGACCGTAGATAGTTAGGGATTCCATGAACGCAAGGGTAAGTAGTAAAGTACCACGAATTTTGCCTTCAGCTTCGGGTTGGCGAGCAATACCGGCTACCGCTTGACCAGAAGCGTTACCTTGACCAATACCAGGGCCAATAGCAGCTAAACCAATAGCAAGAGCAGCGGCGATAAGGGAAGCAGCTTGTACGATAGGATCCATGATTTTCTTACCTTTTAATTAGTTTTTATAGTGAACTGATGTTGAAAAATAAAAGTTAGAGTAAAAGTTACTCAGATTATTAAATATAGTCCTTGGGTAGAACTTACAACTAAGGTTAATTATCCCTTAGTCGTGACCTTCTAGGGCTTCGTGAATATAAGCACCGGCTAGGGTCGCAAATACCAACGCTTGGATTGCACTAGTAAACAAACCTAAAGCCATTACTGGTAGGGGGATAAATAGGGGCACTAGTACCACTAATACTCCCACCACTAGTTCATCCGCTAAGATATTTCCGAATAAACGGAAGCTTAGGGAGAGGGGCTTGGTGAAGTCTTCTAGGATTGCGATCGGCAACAAAATAGGTGTAGGTTCAATGTATTTAGCAAAGTAACCAAGACCTTTTTTCCGAAAACCAGCGTAAAAATAAGCTAAAGAAGTCAGTAGGGCTAACGCTACGGTGGTATTGATGTCGTTAGTGGGGGCTGCTAATTCACCTTCTGGAAGTTGAATCACTTTCCAAGGGATCAATGCACCTCCCCAGTTAGAGACAAAAATGAACAAAAATAGCGTGCCAATAAAGGGAACCCAAGGTCGAAATTCTTTTTCTCCTAGCTGATTTCTGGCTAAGTCCCGAATAAATTCCAACGCGAATTCCATAAAGTTTTGGATACCGCTAGGAACTCTTTGGATATTACTGGTAGCCAATAAGGAGGCGATGACGAGGACTCCCACCACTAGCCAAGATCCCATAAGGACTTGACCGTGAACGGTGTAACCGCCGACTTTCCATAGGAAATGTTCGCCTACTTCGATTTCAGCAAAGGGCAGATAATTTATTAGATTTAAATCTAAAATATTAAACATTCGTTGCTATTTCCCCGAGTATCAATGGCTAGGGGCAAACTACAAA
>JAAUPO010000292.1 GCA_012033095.1 Synechococcaceae cyanobacterium RL_1_2
TGTGGGGATAGATGGCGTAAGAGGAGGGGATTGGGGATTGGAGATTAGGGCAAGGGTTGGGGGAATTACCTTCGGGATTACCTTGGGGGATTTGCTGTAAATAATTTGTCATTTTTTGGGCTTTTTGTACCCAAGTAATGGCTGAGGCGATTACCTTAGGGGTTTGCTGGGGGTTGGAAGGATCACAATCGGTGAGGAGGGAGCCAGCGTTGGCTAACTTATAAACCACTTGCAGGGCATCCACCCCGTGGGCATAACGATCGCTTGCTTTTGGGGCTGTCATTTTCTCTAGGATTTCATAAAGACGACGATCGATCGGCCTCGTTAATTCCTCTAACCAAAGAACGCGATCGGTGTGGGGGTCGGTGTGCAATTGACCGATAAAACAACCAGTTAGGGCCTCGATCGCCACCATGCCCAAACTATAAATATCACTAGCAAAACAAGGTTTTCCGATCGCCTGTTCCCTAGCCATATAACCAGGACTACCAATAATCTTAGTAGAACCGGCTATCACCGTCGAAGTAAATTCCTTGACTGCCCCAAAATCAATCAACATAATTTGCTGATCCTTGAGTCGACGCATCAAGTTATCTGGCTTGATGTCCCGGTGAATGGTGCGATTTTCATGGACAATGGCCAGGGGTCTAAGGGTCGATAGCAGAAATTGCACTACCTGATCCTGGGGCCAGGGCTGCCCTGGATAAATTTCCTGCCGCAGGGATAAACCCTGAACATATTCCTGTACTAAAAAAATCCTTCCGTATTGGAAAAATAGGCGAGCAAACGCGGGATTTGGTTATGGAGTTCACCTAATTTGTCCAAGACCGCTGCTTCCTTCTCAAAGAGAGCCTTGGCAATATCAAAGTTATGGTCAATGCCTACTTGTTTGAGTTGCTTAACAATCACCGTCGGCTGACTGGGTTTGTGGGTATCGATCGCGGTAAACGTAACCCCAAATGTCCCCTCCCCTACCTCTTGCTGTAGGGCATAACGGCCTTCTAATAATTGATTATTACTTTTGAGCTGCTGTAACCACGAAGCCATCACCGTCTTAACTCCGATCCTTTAAGAGTTTAATCCCCATTCCTAATCATACCCAGAAAAACGATCGCCCACTTAACTAGATCAAAAATATTAAGTTCGCTAGCCAAAGTGAAAAATAACCGATGGCATAATTATCCCTGTACTGCCCGATCGCGATCGTTAAACTAGGTTCGCCTTAAAGGTCGATAGAGCTAGGTATGGTATAATTCCTAACAAATTTATCGTTTGGGCAAAATTGCCCCCTAAATTCAAAAAATATGAGCACTGACACCACTTCTAACAGTGAATACGATGCCCAGCAGATTCAGGTTCTAGAAGGTCTAGAGCCAGTCAGAAAGCGGCCGGGTATGTATATCGGTTCCACTGGGCCTAGGGGCTTACATCACCTAGTCTATGAAGTGGTGGATAATTCCATTGATGAAGCCTTAGCGGGCCATTGTACCCACATTGAAGTGGATATTAACGCCGATGGTTCTGTCTCCGTCACCGACGATGGTCGCGGCATTCCTACCGATGTTCATCCCACCACGGGGAAATCGGCCTTAGAAACCGTATTAACCGTACTCCATGCCGGGGGCAAATTTGGCGGAGGGGGTTACAAAGTATCCGGTGGACTGCACGGGGTCGGGGTATCGGTGGTTAATGCCCTATCGGCTTGGCTCAAAATTACGGTGTGGCGCAAAGGTCAACGGTTTGAGCAAACCTATAACCAGGGTAATCCGGTGACGGAATTGATCCCTAGTCCTGACCCTGACCATAGTACGGGAACTTCCCTCACCTTCTTCCCCGATGAACTTATTTTTTCGGAAACTATTAATTTTGACTACAACTTACTATCTGGACGTCTGCGGGAATTGTCCTACCTCAACAAGGGCATTCGCATTACCTTCAGCGATCGCCGTTTAGCGGAACCTCGCATTGAGACCTATTACCATGAGGGGGGCATCCAGGAATATGTAGCCTTCATGACCCGGGAAAAACAGGCTCTCCATGAGGATATTATCTATGTAGAGGCGGAAAAAAATGGGGTTAACGTGGAGGTGGCTCTGCAATGGTGCATTGATGCCTACAGTGAAAGTGTGTTGGGGTTTGCCAATAATATCCGGACTATTGATGGAGGAACCCACCTAGAGGGCCTTAAAACGGTGTTAACCCGCACCATGAATAACTTTGCCCGCAAACGAAATAAGCTCAAAGAAGCGGATTCTAACTTGGGGGGGGAAAATATTCGGGAAGGTTTAACCGCTGTGATTTCGGTGAAAGTTCCTGACCCGGAATTTGAGGGCCAAACTAAAACGAAACTGGGTAATACGGAAGTGCGGGGTATCGTGGATTCCTTGGTGGGGGAAGTATTAAACGATTACCTCGAATTCCATGGTTCGGTGGGGGATACCATCCTAGAAAAAGCGATCGAGTCCTACAAAGCGGCGGAAGCGGCTCGTCGGGCCCGGGATCTGGTGCGGCGTAAATCGGTGTTAGAATCTTCCCCTTTGCCGGGTAAGCTCGCCGATTGTAGTGAGCGAGACCCTTCTAAATCGGAAATCTTTTTAGTGGAAGGGGATTCGGCGGGGGGTAGTGCTAAACAAGGCCGCGATCGCCGGTTTCAAGCTATTTTGCCCTTGCGGGGTAAGATTATCAACATCGAAAAAACCGATGATGCGAAGATCTATAAAAATAATGAAATTCAATCCCTAATCACCGCCTTAGGTTTGGGGATTAAGGGGGAAGAGTTTAACCCGGAACAGTTGCGCTACCACCGCATTGTCATCATGACGACGCGGATGTAGATGGGGCCCACATTCGGACTTTGATTTTAACGTTCTTCTATCGTTATCAACGGGCCATGGTGGATCAGGGTTACGTTTATATTGCTTGCCCTCCTCTGTATAAGTTGGAGCGGGGTAAAAATCATGTTTATTGCTATAGCGATCGCGAACTCACCCAGGAGATCCATAAATTACCGGACAATGCGAAATATAATATCCAACGGTTTAAGGGGTTAGGGGAAATGATGCCCCAGCAGTTATGGGATACCACCATGAACCCAGAAACCCGTGCCATGAAAAGGGTCGAAATTGAAGATGCGGCCAAAGCGGAGGAATTATTTACCATTTTGATGGGCGATCGCGTAGCTCCTCGGCGGGAATTTATTGAAACCTATGGGCCGAAGTTAAATCTCCACGATCTAGATATTTAGGTTCATTGATGGCAACCCAAGATCAAATTATTTTGGTAATTGGTGAACCCTTACCCCCCGATGCTCTGAAGTTATTGGGGGCAATTTTTGGGGCGGTCCATCGTCATCTTTGGGCCCGATCTGAACTTCCCCAAAACAGGGTTTCTACGGATTATGGTTTATGGCAACTTCAGGCTGATCAGCTTAATGCCATCGAACCGATCGCAACGGAATTAATTTTTTGGCGCACATTGCCCCACCCCCACCATTCCCTTCAAGCCTGGCGAGCATTAACTAAGTTGGAATTAGTTAATTGGGAGGATGATGAGCTTAAGGCTATGGCCCAGCATTGGCAAGAGTGCTACTGGTTAACCATGGGGGGTAAAGGTTCCCAGGGGGATTTTAATCTGCTCCGTCAGGGTAATTATATTGATGATGGGTGGTTAAGTGTCTGCGGAGAACTAATTTTACCTACCGTCCTCCTCAAACAAATTGATCCTTTTGCCCTCATCACCGCCGCCGCGATCGCGAAGTTAACCGGCATTAAGAAAAAAACGATCGCCGACGCGATTCTTAATGTTAAAGGTTAAGTCTTTAAGCACCGATAACGCCATAAAAATTAATGGTCTTTTAATGGTCTTTAAGCGATCGCCCTGGGATCAAATTTTTTTTTGCCCCTACCCATAGGTAATGGTAGCAATCCTAACAGTTTAATTAATCAATTTGCTAATAGATTAAACATTAACTATATTTTGCTAACTAGGCTTGGGATTAATTTCAAAACTGGAATAATAACAAGTTTTATACGATTCAAATCTATTTATTTAGTTATGATTTAGTTATGTAGGATAAATCAAAACCTAAAGCCAAGTAGTTTGTTTAATTTGTCTAAAATTGCCTATTTTTTATTTAAACAGTTCATTAATAGCTCTTCATTGAAGAAAATCAAGAACATTAAGAACATTAATTTACATTGATCATCAAACCAAACTAAATATTTGATCGCTTCTTGTTTATAAACAAAACTAACCCAAAATCAACCTAATATTCTTTGTCAAAATAATTTTCATGGATTCAAAAAAATTGATTATTAGCCACCTGTAATAAATAGGCAATGTTTTTTTATTTTCGTCATTACCCCGTAATTGTAATTATTGAACAATAATTTTTAGAGCTGATTTATCAAGCCCCCCCGGCCCCCAATTTTGGGGGAGAAATTCCTGAAATATCATTAAAATTCGCCCAAATTTAGGGATTTAGGGGGCAAAAT
>JAAUPO010000293.1 GCA_012033095.1 Synechococcaceae cyanobacterium RL_1_2
AGCCCTAAGAGCTGATCCTTCAAATTAGATTAGGGTCTGTCATCATTTAAACCTGAAACTCTTCTTAGCTAAGGATTTCAGTTTTTAAAACTATACTTTCTGAACCTGGCTCAGGATCAACGTTTTAAGGCTAATTGATGACACTCCCTAGTTATAGCGATCGCTAATCCGGTTGCTACGGTTTTACAGTCATTTACCCCGACAAAGGAGGAGTTCTTGTTGTTAGGGATAATCCATCGTCCCTCAACTGCCATCGCTACGGCGATAAGAACTTAGACAGGACTTACGCAAAAATTTTGATTCTGTCCTGGGAACCATGATGTTTGGGGACAATCGTTCAAGCAAGTCCCCCAAATTTGAGGGATTTAGGGGGCTTGTGCGTAAGTCCTAACTTAGATAAAAACTTAAACCAGATGATTTTGGGTGAGTTCCATGGCTACATAGTAAAACCTGATCCCCTACCACAGTTTATAGGAAGATCAGGTTATGCCGTTGTATTTTAAATTGAAGCAAAACTTGTCATTACCATTTAGGCATTAACAGTTTCTTTCTCAGGAATTA
Source organism: Synechococcaceae cyanobacterium RL_1_2 (assembly GCA_012033095.1). Taxonomy (GTDB): domain Bacteria; phylum Cyanobacteriota; class Cyanobacteriia; order Cyanobacteriales; family JAAUPO01; genus JAAUPO01. The sequence goes on from JAAUPO010000293.1 coordinate 562, forward strand.
GTTCTCTAAGACTAGGGAAAAGAAAATGATTCTCTTCTACGTATTGGGCCCCAAATAGCCCTTTTTCTGCCCAAAAATATCGATCGGTAGTGTGCTCATTGCGCCGTACTACTAATACCGCAGGAGGATTAATTCCTTTTTCCTTGATATGTTTTCTTGCGGCGGTAACGGGCTTATCAGCTCCGCTTTCAATTTTGTAATGTTTTACTAATTCCAAGATTTTTCGTCCCTCTTGGCGACGACGGCTCTTGCGCTTACGCTTTCTTGCCAACCCAGTTACCTCCTATCTCAAAAACAATTTGTGTTTTTAGTTACCAAATTAATTGTCACTATAGGATGAATATCTTGAAAAGTCAACACTCAATATGGTATTGGCATGTTAATTTTTTGATCTCTGACCATTCTTCAGTATATAACGGTTCTGGCACTAGACGCACTTTAAAGTATAGTTCTGCAGCGATGGTTAATTTTTCAATCAGCAGATCTAGGGCCATCTCGTAATCATGGGGTGCATAGGGACAAGGTTGCTTAAACACTTGGTGAAATAATTGGCGATCGGGTCTTAACACCATAGAACCATGTTGTAAATAACCTTGATTGGTCTTAAGTTGGGCACTGCCAATTAATTTATAGCCATCCTCCGTCATTAAATCGGCGGAAGTGCCTGTATTAAAGCAACTGGGGTTTTGTAAGTAGCCCCGATCGCGTTGGCCATACCCTAAGTTCACCCCAAGCGATCGCCAACCAGTCAGTAAAAAACCACAGAGATAGTTATATACCTCCTGTCTTGAACCTGGAATTAAAGGCGTAATTAAACTATAGGTTAGATCCCCTTGGTGTAACACAGCCCTTCCCCCCGTCGGACGGCGCACCAGTTCCAATCCCAACTGAGACCAATGTTCTGGATAGGATTGTTGATGATAACCTAGGGAAATAGCCGGGGGGTGCCATTGATAAAATCGTAAACATGGCCGGCCTTGGGATAATAGCCAGCGATCGATCGCCATCTGCATTGAACCGGTAGTGTTGATGGGTAGTAATAATCGCCAAGATGGTTGAAACATAGCTATTTTTTGATGTTCCCCTTAACCCATTAACTCCTAGATTTTAGCGATGAAATCAGGGTTTCTAGCTTGAGCCCTTATCTCACTTTACTTTAAGCCAACCCTTGATGGCTTTCCCTAACATCCTATATGCGAACTATATACCAATGCTTTTCAAGTTTGATTAGGAGTCATATTTTTTACGGCTTCAGGACTTACGCAAAAATTTTGATCCTGTCCTGGGAACCATGATGTTTGGGGACAATGGCAAGTTCCCCAGATTTGGGAAATTTAGGGGGCTTGTGCGTAAGTCCGAAGCTTACAAACCGCAATCCAGCAGCGATCGCTAGCATGCCTATTTTGCATGATCGTAATGAAAGTTATGTCCCGTTGGGCCATTGTTAATGATCCTAGCCCATAGATCCCCATCTGATCCGCATCAGAGGTAAAACCCTACAACCATCAGCATTCATTCCAATTTTATTCACCCCGATCGCCATGGAATCGGACATAATTCTAAACTTTTATTTCAATCTTCTGTATCAGAATTTACAAAATAAGAAGGAAATTGTTAGAGTAAGTACATATAAATAAAACAGAAAAATACTCAATTTTACGCTACTGGAGTTTTCCGCAATGAGTTTATTACGCCCCAAACAAGCAAGAAGAGCAGACAGTGTGCACCGCGATAATATTCGTAAAAGTCTAGAGCGTCGCCTCGAAGCAGCCCGTAGTCAAAACAATCAAGCCCTAGTCAATCAACTAGAAGCAGAAGCTAGCTACCTAGGTATTTAGTTTTTATTATAAGATTAAGTTGAGAGGATAGCCTCTGGTATTAGCCCTTACAAATTGCAACGGTATTGCCAGCATTAGATCTGCCCAATGATAAAATGCAAACCCAACTACTCTTGAAAATTCAATATCGGTAAGGCAATGAATCAAGCTGCTTCAGTCCTCGAATCTACTCCCGCAAGTTCATCCCCAGATCCCATGAATCAGGATGAATTGAGGGAGTTTCTCATTGAATTGGCCAATCAGGTGATTGACGGTACTCATATTTCCCGATCGCAAGCGGAAGCCCTATTAACAGTAGAAGGGCAAGAAGCCATTATGGTTTTATGCGAGCAGGCCAATCGGATCCGAGAAGCTCGGTGTGGGAATGTGGTGGATCTGTGCAGCATCATCAATGTCAAATCCGGAAATTGCTCGGAAAATTGTAGTTTTTGTTCCCAATCTGCCCACCACCCTGGGGATAACAGCCCGGTTTATGGCTTAAAAACCCAAGAGGAAATTATTGCCAATGCGAAAGCGGCGGCCGAAGCGGGAGCTAAAAGGTTTTGTTTGGTGTCCCAAGGCCGGGGCCCTAAATACAATAGCCCCAAATCTGGAGAATTTGAGCAAATTTTAGATACGGTGAAGCGCATTATCGAGGAAGCTAATGTTAAACCTTGCTGTGCCCTGGGGGAAGTGACCGCCGAACAGGCCCAAGCCCTTAGAGAAGCAGGGGTAACCCGATATAACCATAATTTAGAAGCTTCAGAAAATTTTTATCCAGAGATTGTTTCTAGCCATAGTTGGCAGGATCGGGTTGCTACAGTCAAAATCTTAAAGCGGCGGCATTCAAGCTTGTACTGGGGGCATTTTTGGCATGGGGGAAAGTTGGCACGATCGCTTAGATTTGGCCTTTGCCCTACGGGAGTTAGAGGTGGAATCAGTGCCATTAAATTTGCTCAATCCTAGGGAAGGGACTCCCCTCGATCATGTGCAAAAGCTAACCCCCTTTGAAGCGTTAAAGGCGATCGCTATTTTCCGCTTTATCCTGCCAGAACAGATTTTGCGTTACGCCGGTGGTCGTGAAGCGGTGATGGGGGAACTACAACATTTAGGATTACAAGCTGGTATTAATGCCATGTTAGTAGGCCATTATTTAACCACCCTCGGCCAACCCCCAGAGGAAGATCAAGCCCTACTTGCTAGCCTGGGAATGGAAGGAGGAGATGCCCACGTTCCTACCTTTAATCAGCCTTGATTGATCGGCTCTACTCCATTCTATAGATTGATTGATCGAGCCTTAGTAGTGAAGCTTAAAACCTCTGGCTAAGGCGATAAGGTTTGGTTCTTGGGGAGGGAATAATTAGCCTGTCGCCATTCAACCCAGCGATCGCTATATCCCTATATCCCTATATTGATAACCTCCTAGGGACTACCCCCTCAAGGTTAAGGTAGCGACGTAAACCCTGGGTGTCGCTAGTAACAAGCTGGAAAAAGGATGGGTGTTTTTGACCTTAACGTCTGCTATCTAACATATCTGCTATTTGAATAAATCTAAATAAATCAGGACTCACGCAAAAATTTTGATTCTGTCCTGGGAACCATCATGTTTGGGGCTGTTTGGGGACAATCGTTCAAGCAAGTCCCCAAAATTGAGGGATTTAGTGGGCGACTCACCAACAGTTGATACTTTTCAAACACGTTCTTAGCCATGGTTTGTAGCCAATGATTTTCCACACTCTGTCCTTTGCCATGGGGAATTAAAAAAAATTACAAAGTTAAGAAAAAGCAAATTTATTATTTTGACTAATTCACTCCCTTGTTTATTTGTTAAATTCAAAATAATTTTTAATCAATCTATTCTCTAAACATAATTTAATTAATACTTATATCCATACTTAATTGATCGGCATTTAAACAAAATTTTTCCTTTGACTTTTAAGCCTTATGTAACTGTATTTCTATATTTAAGTTATGTGAGTTGCGATCGCTGAAGGTGATGTTTAAAAATTACATGCTATTTAAAAAATGACGACTCGCTAATTACCTCAAATTTGTCGCTGTTTTTTTGGAGATCAAATATTTTTGCGGGCTAAACAACGCATG
>JAAUPO010000294.1 GCA_012033095.1 Synechococcaceae cyanobacterium RL_1_2
TGGTAGTGCTAAAGCTGTAAGGATATTTAGACCTGGGATAATAATTGATTATCAAGGGGTTTAATCTTCCTGATCCTTACTGGTATAAGGACTACTCAATTCTTTTAATAATTGTTGGGGACGGGCAAATTGGATTTCCTCGTAACGCTCAGGATATTTTTCTAGGACGTAAGTCTCGTATTCGTACCAACCCATTTCCCCTTTTTCTCGATTACATTGCCAACAAATCACCCATAAATTACGCCAATCCATTGATAACCAAGGATACTGAGCTCGAGGTAATTTGTGATCGATCGTTTTGCCATTACGTTCGGAGAAATAGTGATTACACACAGGACAAACGGGGCGATCGCTATTTTTCCAAACCCATTGTTTGCTAGCCTCCGTAGTCCCCAATTCAAAATCACCATCAACATAACGCCAATAATCAAACGCCCGATATTGTTCAAAATCTTCAGCGGTCAGCCGATGGTAACGTTTATTCCCAATCTCATTCGCGAGGTTAAATAACTCACCTAATCCTTGTCTGAGGGGTTCTGAGTTGTCTAAAGTCGTCATGAATTAATCTTCCTTAACGAAAGTGAATTACTTCAATTTTTTCATCGTTATCGGGAAAATAACGATCCATCTCTGCCGCGATTTCATTATTGATTTGGGCTAATTGCTCATGGAGCCCATTGATTTCTTCCCGTGTTTGATACTTATTCCCTATGCGATCGGCATCAATAAACAAAGATTCTAGAGTTAAATCGCCAACGGATAGTTCTAGTAATTTTTCATGCAAAGAAATAACCTGATGCCAACCAATATTTTTATAACCATCATTCTTTAACTGTTGCCGTTGTATCGAGGTTATTTCCTGTCTCAAGGTCTTATTGTGGGCTTGCAACTGACGATAGGTTTGTCCTTGATATAACCGTGCTTTAGATCCCATAATGCTCCATGTAAAATGCTCGATTAACCTTGGGTGCGGCTATACCATTTCAATAACTGGCGACGGATTTCGCTATCTTCAAACTGCATGAGACGTTTAATGTCTAGGGCTAAACGTAAACGAATTTGATCAATTATGGTTTTAAGAGCTTTATTGTCTTTTTTCAGTTGATCATTGACTTGGGTTAGTTCTTCATTTTTTGAGCTTAGCTGTTTACTCCGGGATTCGAGAGCTTGATTAGCTTCTAAGGTTAAATTAATTTGTTTTGTTTTTTTGGTAACCATCCCTTTTTGCGCAGCCTGTAAACGTTGCCGTTTGTATAGCTCTTCCCCAGAGAAGCAAGATGCTGCCCGCAGAACCATTAATTCATCCGGTTCGAGCTTAAAATTTAATCCTTCCAATGCACGACCGGCATCAGCTTTTGTCCAGCCTTGTCCTACTAATAGTTCGATTGCCGTTGTTTTATTCACAATACAAACACGATCTAAATTCAAAAAGCTTCTATAAAATTATACTATGGGATAATATTTTATAGTTAAAACTATCAGGTTTAGTTGTGATTAGAGTCACAGTGTAAGTTTCAGTGCATTGGTGAATCAACAATTAATCAATAAATAATCAATAAATAAAGTTTGTCATCATTTTAACCTGAAATCCAGGTTCGACAAGGGTTTTATCGCTGGTACTGCATTTGCCAAACCTGTCTCATACTCCAACATTTTAAGCTAATGGATGACACGCCTTAGTCAATTTAATCCATCATTTAGTTTGCCGGGACACGGGGACAATTCCATAGGAGGTTTCGTGAAGTTTTGAAGACAAATCGCCCCGGGAATGGGGTGATTTTAAGTCATGGCCAGTGGGGTTTAGGTGGGGAAGGGAGGGGGATTATTTCGATCGCTCCAGGGGAATTAATTCCTAATGGGATGAACAAATTGAGGGTTCTAGTTACCTATATACTATTAGGCTGAATTGACATCTTGGAGGTACATCCATGACTGACCCCTCAGCGCAAATTTTCTATACTTTCACCGATGAAGCTCCGGCTTTAGCTACCTATTCTTTTTTGCCCATCATCCAAGCTTTTACCCAGGCAGCGGGAGTCACGGTGGAAACAAAAGATATTTCCTTGGCGGGTCGCATTATCGCTACCTTTCCCGACGTGCTCACTCCGGAACAACGTCAAAGTGATGCCCTCGCTGAGTTGGGGGCTTTGGCAAAACAACCGGAAGCCAATATTATCAAGTTACCCAATATCAGTGCTTCCATTCCCCAATTGACCGCTGCGATCGCGGAGTTGCAGTCTAAGGGTTACAACGTTCCCGATTATCCGGCTGAACCAAAAACCCAGGACGAACAAGCCATTAAGGCTAAGTATGCCAAAATTTTGGGCAGTGCGGTTAACCCAGTCTTGCGGGAAGGAAACAGCGATCGGCGGGTGGCTGGGGCCGTAAAAAACTATGCGAAAAACAATCCCCACCGTTTGGGCAGTTGGTCGGAGGATTCCCGCTCCCATGTAGCCCACATGACCAGTAATGACTTTTATGGTAGTGAGCAATCCGTAGTGATGGAGCAGGCCGGTAAAGTGAAGATTGAATTGGCCCAGCTCGATGGGGACAGTGTGGTACTCAAAGCGGAAACCCCTGTCTCGGCAGGGGAAGTATTGGATGCTTCGGTTATGAGTGTAGAAGCTTTACGGGCTTTTTATGAAGAACAGATGACCGCTGCCAAGGAAGAACATATTTTATTGTCTTTACACGTCAAAGCCACCATGATGAAGGTGTCTGATCCTATTATCTTTGGCCATGGGGTAACGGTTTATTTTCAGGAGGTGTTTACTAAATACGCCGACACCTTTGCCCAGTTAGGGGTTAATCCCAACAATGGTTTGGGGGATGTGTACGCCAAAATTAAATCCTTACCAGAGGAGGAACGGGCCGCGATCGAGGCGGATTTACAAGCCACCTACGACCAACGCCCCGCGATCGCCATGGTAAATTCCGAGAAAGGGATTACGAATCTCCATGTGCCCAGTGATGTCATTATTGATGCATCCATGGCGGCGGCCATCCGTAACGCGGGGCAAATGTGGGGAACAGAGGGGGAACTCCATGACACCAAAGCCCTCATCCCCGATCGCTGTTATGCCACCATGTACCAAGAATGTATTAAATTTTGTCAGGAGCATGGAGCCTTTGATGTCACCACCATGGGAAATGTGGCCAATGTGGGATTAATGGCCCAAAAAGCGGAAGAGTATGGCTCCCACGACAAAACCTTTGAAATTCCCGCCGATGGTGTGGTCAAAGTTACCGATGATGCAGGCAACGTGTTGATGGAACACCCCGTTCAACAAGGGGACATTTGGCGCATGTGCCAAACCAAGGATTTACCCATCCAAGATTGGGTCAAATTAGCGGTAAATCGGGCTAAAGCGACCGGTAATCCTACTATTTTTTGGTTAGATGCACACCGAGCCCATGACGCTAATATCATTGCGAAGGTCAACAAATATTTACCTATCTACGACACCACCGGCTTAGATCTTCGCATCCTGCCCCCCCGGAGGCCATGGCATTTACCTGTGCACAAATCAAAGCTGGCAAAGACGTTATTTCCGTTACCGGGAACGTATTGCGGGATTATTTAACCGATTTATTTCCCATCCTAGAGCTGGGTACTAGTGCCAAAATGCTCTCGATCGTGCCCCTTTTAGCTGGGGGTGGCCTGTTTGAAACTGGAGCTGGGGGTTCTGCGCCCAAACATGTGGAGCAATTTCTCCAGGAAGGCCATTTAAGATGGGATTCCCTAGGGGAATTTTTGGCCCTCGCGGTGTCCCTTGAAGATTTGGCCTATAAAACCGACAACCCCAAAGCCCTAGTATTAAGCAAAACCCTCGATCGCGCTAACGAGGAATACCTCAGCCAAGGCAAAGCCCCTTCCCGCAAAGTGAAGGAGTTGGATAATCGGGGAACCCATTTTTATCTAGCTCTCTATTGGGCCCAGGCCTTAGCGGCGCAGGATGAGGATCTAGAATTAAAAGCTAAATTTGCCCCCCTCGCGGAACAATTAGCTAACCAGCAAGAAGCGATCCTGGCCGAACTGAATGGGACCCAGGGGGAGGCGGTGACCATTGATGGTTATTATTTTCCTGATCCGGTAAAAGCTTCGGCCGCCATGCGACCTAGTGGAATTTTAAATGACGCGATCGATCATTTTAATAGGACTTACGCACCAGCCCCCTAAATCCCCCAAATTTTGGGGACTTACTTGAAAGATTGTCCCCAAACACCATGGTTTCCAGGACAGAATCGAAATTTTTGCGTAAGTCCTGAACCCTATTTCCTTAACTTTTTCCTTGGCATTTGCCACCAGAAATGGGACATCGTAATGGGAAAAAATATGACCCTTAATCAAGACCTACGCAAAAACGCAAAAATTTATAGTCTTTTTGAATAATTACAGAAAGTAAATAGAGCTGAAAGCATTCCATAGCAGGAAAAACTATCCCATACTAAAATTAAATCGACTATAAATTTCTGTCTT
>JAAUPO010000295.1 GCA_012033095.1 Synechococcaceae cyanobacterium RL_1_2
CACAAGCCCCCTAAACTCCCCCAAATTTTGGGAACTTATTTGAATGATTGTCCCCAAACATCATGGTTCCCAGGATAGAATCGAAATTTTTGCGTAAGTCCTGAATTTTAAGCTAGCCATTGATCCCCATCCCATTGAGCCATATTTCTAGTGCCATGGCAAAAACCTGACTTAATAGGGATTTTAAAGAAGCAGGATCCCCAAGAAGAGATCAACTCCAGATAAGCTCCCCTTGAGAGGATGTTTAAAAAGCCTCCCCCCTTGCCCCCCCCTTCTGGGGAAAATCCCCTAGATTTTAATCAATGAAGTCCACCACATTGGGGGATTTAGGGGGCGAATCAACAACATGTGATACTTTTCAAACACGTTCTGAGAGGCTGTTTATCAAGTTAATTGAATTGGCATTTTGCCCCATTTTGTGCCCTAAATTTCCCAAATTTCGGCGACTGTTAATTATTTTTCAGAAAATTCTCCCCCAGCATTGGGAGCAGGGGGGCTTGATAAATCAGCTCTGAAACTGCTCAATCAATTTTTAGCGGGTTATCTCTAAAATAAGCCTAAATTAAAGCTCCTAATTTGATCGCCGCCAATCAGTGGATTTAATGGTCTAGGATAGATTTATCGGTGCATTACTAACCCCCAAAATGACCGGTTAGTATTTTATACACAGTGATAACCGTTAAGGCATCGTAAAGCGATCGCCACTCCATGGTCTAGCACCGATCCCAGTAGTTCCCATAACTTGAATAGCCCAAATGTAACCCCATGATTTCTTCTAGCACCTTAAAAACCTTATGCGTATTTTGTGGTTCTCGACGGGGGGCTGATCCTGCATATCAATCCCAAGCAGAGAGCCTCGGTACCTTATTAGCCCAAAAAGCTATTACCTTAGTTTATGGTGGCGGTAATGTAGGATTGATGGGGGTTGTGGCCAATGCGGTTATGGCGGCTGGAGGCGAAGCGATCGGGATTATTCCTGAATTTCTGAGCACCAAAGAAATTGCCAACTTTAATTTAACTGAGTTAATAGTGGTGTCATCAATGCACGAGCGTAAAGCTAAAATGGCAGCCCTAGCCCACGGTTTTATCGCGCTACCTGGGGGCACTGGCACCTTTGAAGAGTTTTTGGAAGTTCTAACCTGGGCCCAATTAAATTTACATCACAAACCCATCGGCTTATTTAACTGTAACGGTTATTACGATGGTTTATTGGGCATGTTTGACACCGCGATCGCCCAAGGATTTATTGAACCTAAACATCGATCGCTAATTCTTGATGACAAAGATCTTAATTCCCTCATGGAAAAAATGGAGAACCATCATCAAAACCATCAACAGCTTGCCAAAGAATTTTTATAAACAACTTTTTTAATTTTTTAATGTTTTAATTTTTTGATTTCAATAATGAATTTTAAAATTGCTCCAGTCGAGGACTATTTATTAAACAATCATGATAAAAAGTAAGCACTTTAGGATCGTGAATTAAATAACTTAGAAAGTTGTAGAGTATCCTTCAAGGGAGCGTAACCCATCGATATTTAAGTTTTAGATGTTATTAAATTCTTATTCCTTAATTATTTCGTTCAAACCTTTTTTTAGCCGTTTAGTTTTATTCAACTTCAATTTATAAAATTTATCATGCTAGAATTTTCCCAATTTGAGGATGGTTATATTATTTCTCAACAACAACTAGAAGCAAGTGTTGGCTATCGTTACGAAGACAACCCAGAATTTTTTGAATATTATCGAGCAGATCTTTACCATGGAGTACAGCAAGCCCTCGATACCATTACACCCCATGGAGCATTAAAGGTTTATCCGGCCTTAGATTTTAAAGGTTTTGTGGTGCTTGATCCTTGCAATTTAACCCCAGCAGAATTGCAACTTTACCACAACCAACGGGATTATTTATTACGCATTCAAACACGCCAGGATATTAAACGATTAGAACTTTAATCCCTAGGTTTGTTCCTCCTTTTTCCAAAATTGAGTGGTAAACTGCTGATCAAATTCTCTGATTTAGTACTATTTATAGCGGACTTAGTTATGGTTAAATATACGAAAATTATTACACAATAAGCAATTCTAGAATTTAGGCTATTACTTACAATTATGAAATCTGTTACACACTAAATTAATTAACTTTCCATTAGCGTTGAATTAACTGATTCCATCAATAGTAATGGATTAAAAAGTTGGCCACCAAAGCCTATGGTTTAGGATGGAACGGTTGAACCTCTAAAGATTAGATTCAACAAGTTTATAGTTTTAAGATTATTGTCTCCCTTAGAGCTGATTGATAAAGCCCCCCTGCCCCTAAGAACGTGTTTGAAAAGTATCAACTGTTGTTGAGTCGCCCCCTAAGGATCGTGAATTAAATAACTTAGAAATTTGTAGGGTATCCTTCAAGGGAGCGTAACCCATCGATATTTAAGTTTTAGATGTTATTAAATTCTTATTCCTAAATCCTCCAATTTGGGGGACTTCATTGGTTAAAATCTAGGAAATTTTAACCGGAATGGAGGGCAAGGAGGGCTTTTTAAACATGCTCTAATGCTGGGGGAGAAATTTCCGAAAAATCACTAACTACAGGACAAAAACCTTAAACCCTTACGACACAAGCACTCTATCGAAATCGGTTGTAATCCCTATCGGGTAAAGCTCTGAGGTCTATTTAAAGTTTTTTGGCGCAACTTTTGTCCTAGTGGTTAGGATTATTATCTCCCTTAACCTGTTGCTTCCGCCGGTGCGTTGGTTTTTCAAGAAGTGGTAGGCAAATCAAGTTGTAGTCTCGTCGGGGGGCAATGATCGCCGATCGCAGAAGGCCTCGGCAAATACCTAAGGGTTTCTGAAAATTTTGTTAGCGATCGCTAGGGAAATGCGTAATTTGTATTAATATGATGGCCGCCAACTGTTTGTTGAGGGATACTGTTAATCCTTAGGGGAATAGTTTGAAACCAAAAGCGTTAGCTAAATATTAATTGCGTAACTAGCATAACCATATGTCTAAATATTTTTTAGTGGAGTCAAGAAGTCCATTTGATTCTGGTGAAGTAAACAACAATTGTGAATTGGCAAAGGACTTAGCTGAAGCTGGCCATGAAACCACCCTTTTTTTAGTGGAAAATGCCGTATTTGCTGCCCGTAAAGCGATCGCCCATACCCCGATCGCCAATTTAGATGGGGTCAAAGTATTAGTGGATGGGTTTTCCTTGAGGGAAAGAGGGATTGGAGAGGAAGAAATAATTAGCACGGTTACCACCGCAGATATAGATTGCCTAGTAGAAGCCATGGCAGAGGGTCAAAAAACACTGTGGCTATAGATTTTGCCCCAAGTCAAATAGTTAGTTTAGTTAGTTGATTTAATGCGATGGCCTGACCTTTGGTTCGTTGTTTTGTCCCTTGCGACCCTTGCTTTCCATACTTGATCTTTCAATTTTTACAATTTTTAAGCTCCGTAAATTCCGTAAATTATGACTAAAACCATCACGTTAACCTTAATGGATGCCCCCTTTGAGCAAGCCCGTACCACCACAGCTTTTCGGATTATGCAAACGGCTTTAGAAAAAGGTTACAACGTCAATGTTTTTGCTTACGAGGGGGGAGTATATTTACCTTTTAGTAAACAAAAACCCCACGCTAATGCTGTTCATGGCCGGGATGTGGTGGAGGAAGACCATCCCCTTACCAAGGATTGGATTAGCAGTTTAATGGCCCTTGCTGAAGTAAAAGGGGTGAAATTTGACTGGGTTAATTGTGGCCTCTGTGTGGACGAACGGGGCGCAGAAGAAGCGATCGCGGGCTGTCGTCGTGGGGCCCCAAAGATCTATGGGATTGGGCTAAAGCCTCCGATGGCACCATGATTATCGGTACAAACTAATAGGAAAATTCAAATATTTTCAAACATTTTAGATAAGCACTTTGCATTTTTTTGCACTTTAAATAATCACCATGAGAGCATTACAAATTATTGAATCTGGTTATCGTTGTAATTTAGAGGAACAGGATGATCCCGCTGTGTGGATCTCACAAGTCCTCTACGGCCTTGATAATAGTGCCGATATTTTATTGAGGGGCAATGCTGTTAATTATTTAGTGACGGGTCAGGATGCGTCAGGACTAACCTTTGGTTCCATCACTCACCAACAGACCTCCCGCCTCGACCTTGATTTAGCTAATTGCTTGAAAACGGGCATGAAAGTTTACGCGATCGTGGAGGATCTGGAAGTCAGGGGAGTACCCCAATCCAAATTGATTCCAGGCATTAACCAAATTAAACGCAAAGAATTACCCGTTGTGTTTGAGGAATACGATCAAATTTGGCATTGGTAACCCCATGAAATCGATGATGGGAATTGAATAAACGGTGTTTGAAAAGCCCCCTTGCCCCCCATTCTGGGGAAAAAGTACCTAGATTTTAACCAATGAAGTCCCCCAAATTGAGAGATTTAGGGGGCGACTCCACAACATTTGATCCT
>JAAUPO010000296.1 GCA_012033095.1 Synechococcaceae cyanobacterium RL_1_2
CCAGGACAGAATCGAAATTTTGCGTAAGTCCTGATTCAACTATTTTGAAGTAAAATCCTGGCTAAATAAAGCTTTTACTCCTGTTGATTCCCCTTTTGTGCTTAAGTTTCTATCAGGGACATGTTTGCGATCGGTAATACTAAATCCGCAATATTGAATAAGGTAAAAGTTAATCTTGTAAGGTGGGGGAGTAACCCAATTTATTTATTAATTATTTTATTTAAACAAATCACAATTAATTTATTACCCAACTATATAAAACGGATTTGGTATAAGTAAGGACTATTTTCATCACCAAAAAGAAATCCCCCTAAATCGTTACCGCACCAAGAGACCAAATCTGGTAGGTTTTTAAGAATCACATCCGATCCCCTTCCTAAATCCCCACTATGGCTGATTACTTAGTTTTTTTGACCATTTCCACCGGCATCTATGCCATGTTTGCCCTCGGTTTAAACGTGCAATGGGGTTTCGCCGGCTTAATTAATTTTGGCCACGTCGCCTTTATGACCATTGGAGCTTACGTTTCTGTGTTGCTCACCTCTACGGGGTATCTCCAAGCCTTACCGGAGCGCATGGTCAATAATTATGGGTGGATTGCCCAAACAGGGTGGTTGAAAAATCTATTGTTGGCGATCGGGAATGCCATGCCGGAAAAGGTGCCATTGGTCATTGCGGTTATGGTGGGGGCGATCGGGTCTTCCTTATTGGGCCTAGCCATCGGGACTTCTACCCTCAGACTACGGGAAGATTATTTGGCGATCGTTACCATTGGGGTCTCGGAACTGGTGCGATTAGTCGCCAATAATGAACAATGGCTGACCCAGGGGACTTTTGGGGTGCAAAGCTATCCCCTACCCCTCCAGGATTTTAATCCGAGCGTCTTTAGTAAGGTCATAATGATTGGGCTATTGACCCTTATTTCGGTTTATAGTTGCAACTACTGCAACAGACCAAAAAGAATTTAAACTCAGCCCAAGATAACACTAACCGCCAAAATAAATTGGGAACCCTTCTGTGGGGAGCGATCGGGGTAATTATCCTATTAATTATTTACCTGAACGGAGCCTACTCCATCGCTAATTACTCCTATAAAAGTGGCTTGATGCTTGTGCTACTAATCACCCTGGCAGTTATTTATTGGGCGTTGGAGTCCTTGGTTAATTCCCCTTGGGGCCGGGTCTTAAAAGCCATTCGCGAAGATGAAGAGATCCCCCGGGCCCTCGGTAAAAATGTTTTTTGGTATAAATTGCAAGCGTTTATGTTGGGGGGCGCGATCGCGGGGGTTGCGGGATCATTCTATGCCTGGCAACTTACCACCGTTTATCCTAGTAGCTTTGAAACCTTAGTAACCTTTAATGCCTGGACGATCGTGGTATTGGGGGGAGCGGGCAAAAATATTGGGGCCCTACTGGGTACGATCATTTTTTGGAGCTATGACTCCCTTACTCGATTTGGACTCCCAGCTTTGATCACCATGGTCGATGGCAATAATGGTAAATTAGCCATGTTTTTCGATGATGCTCGCTTAGGGGCCTTTCGGGTCATGATTATTGGTTTAATTTTGATGATATTAATGATCTGGCGACCCCAAGGACTGTTGGGTAATAAGGACGAGTTAAGCATCAATTAAGATCGCCATCAAATACACCCCCATCATTCCAGCATAGGTCATGGTAAAAGCAAAAAAACAGTTCGGACAACATTGGCTCACCTCCGAGGCCGCCCTGGATGCCATTATTGAGGCCAGTGATTTAAAGCCCAGCGATCGCGTCTTAGAAATTGGCCCTGGTACTGGAATATTAACTTACCGCTTACTCCAGCAAGCAGCAACGGTACTCGGATCAGAAGTGGACGATGACCTCTGTCAACGATTGGTCAAACAGTTTCGGCGATACAAAAATTTTTTACTATTACAAGGTAGTTTTTTAGATTTAGATTTACCCCACCTCCTCACCAATTTTCCTGAGTTTGATCACCCGAACAAAGTAGTCGCAAACATCCCTTACAATATCACCGGCCCCATTTTGCAGCGATTACTCGGCACGATCTCAGCTCCCCATACCCATAGCTACGAATTAATTGTCTTACTCGTGCAAAAAGAAGTGGGGGAAAGGTTAGTTGCGAATCCAGGTTCAAAAGCGTTTGGGGCTTTATCGGTGCGGGTGCAATATTTAGCTGATTGTTACCATGTATGGGATGTACCCGCAAGGGATTTTTCCCCGCCCCCCAAGGTGGATTCTGTGGTGGTCAAAATCAAACCCCGACGTTTATCCCACCCGGCTTCTAATCCGAAAAATTTGGACACGTTAGTTAAAGTTGGCTTTGCGAATAAACGTAAAATGTTAAAAAATAATCTTAAAAGTTTGTACGCGATCGAGGTTTTAGATCAAGCTTTTGAAGAGTTAAACCTCAATCCCCAATGTCGAGGGGAAGAGTTGGGGTTAGTCGATTGGGTTCGCCTGAGCGATCATTTACACCCCAAACCTCTCCTCTCAGTAAAATCAGAAGAACAGGCATAATTGCCAATATCGGTAGTCCTATACAAGTAAGGATCAGGAAGATTAAAACCCTTGATAATCAATTATCCTGGGTCTAAATATCCTTACAGCTGTAGCACTACCCCGATATCTAAGATCTATGTCTAGGGTTAATTTCAAATCCGCCCAGTAGGATAAGGAAATTGTTGAAGCCATTAATATTATCAACAATGGAGATAAATATTATTTTCCCATACTAGGGTCTGTCATCAAAACCATCGCAATCGCCCCAGGGAGTCGGTCTTTGGAGATCGCTCTTAAAGACGGCAAAATTATCACTTGGGCTGTAGTTCAAGCAATCCTAAGGAGTGTGAATTAAATAACTTAGAGGATGTCTAAAAAGTCTCAAATGTTGTTGACTCGCTTCTAAATCCCCCAAGTTGATCGCCCCCTAAATCCCCCAAGTTGGGGGACTTAATTGCCTAAAAATCTAGGTGATTTCCCCCAGAATGGGGGGCAAGGGGGCTTTTCAAACATCCTCCCAGGGGAGGGTATCTCCATATAAGTTTTAGATTTTATTAAATCCTCATTCCTAAGTTAATCTGAAGAACGTGTTTGAAAAGTATCAAATGTTGTTGAGTCGCCCCCTAAATTCCCCAATTTGGGGGACTTCATTGGTTAAAATTTAGGTGATTTCCCGCAGAATGGGGGGTAAGGGGGACTTTTCAAACATCCTCTAAGTTGAAAATTATAGTTTTTTTGAATAATTACGGGAAACAAATAGGACTAAAAGCATTCCGTAGTAGGAGAAAACCATCCCATACAGTCAATTAAACTAAATTCAATTGAGACTGTATGTTAATTATCGTTAATTATCGCCATTGTTGTCGTTGGCGGAGGAGGAAGAAGAGGAGTCTGGTGCTGATTCATTGGACTCCGGGGCAGCCGATGATCCTGCTTGATCTGCGGTTGCT
This sequence comes from Synechococcaceae cyanobacterium RL_1_2, assembly GCA_012033095.1. GTDB lineage: Bacteria > Cyanobacteriota > Cyanobacteriia > Cyanobacteriales > JAAUPO01 > JAAUPO01. The sequence continues at coordinate 3,455 of JAAUPO010000296.1, forward strand.
TCCACCTCTTCCCGAATGGTGATCACCGCAGCTTCATGTTGTTCTAAGGTTTCAGAAAAAACATGGGTGCCATCATAACGGGCGACGAAATAATTATAGGGAGTATCGGCCGGCTCATTAACCGCTAACAAACTAGCTTCCCCAGGACTAGCGATCGGGGTAGGGGGTAAGCCCGTATTCATGTAGGTGTTATAGGGAGATTGGGTTTGCACCTGGTTTAGGGTTAGGGGTTGTTGTTTGGTTTGTTTGATTCCTAGGGCATACTCCACGGTGGGATCACTTTGGAGCATCATGCCCGACTCCAAACGATTTACAAATACCCCTGCAATAATCGGTCGTTCTTCGGTGACCATCGCTTCTTTTTCCACTACACTTGCTAGGGTTAACCAATCCAAAAGCTTAAGATCTAAGCGGTTTTTACTTTGTTGATACAGAGGTAACGCCTTATCCTCAAAATTGGTAAGCATGGCATTAATTACTTCCTCTGGTGTGAACTTATCACTGGTGAGGGCGTAGGTATCAGGAAAAAGGAAACCTTCTAAGCGATCGATGCCCTTGGGTAACCAGGGATAGCGATCGTAGGGAATGGTTTGGGCTGCTGCTAAAAATTCTTCTTCTTCAAAATAACCTAAGGCACTCAACCGTTTTGCCATCTGCCGAATAGTCCAACCTTCAGGGATGGTAAAGCTCACTTGCTCCACTTGGCCTTCCCAGATTTTACTGGCGATCGCGGGTAGGGTGGCGTTAACGGGTACATCATAGGTACCAGCTTGCATATTACCCTTACTATTTTTGAGTTTAAGTACAGTAAACCAAACTCTCCAGGTGGTGGTAGAGCGAATTAAGCCCGCATCCTGTAACTCTTGACCGATCGCTTCAATGCCCATGCCTTGGGGAATTTCAATCTGCACCGTTTCCCCCTCCTGCTGGGGGGTTAGAGGAGAAGAAATCAACCAACTCCACCACTGCCAACTTTGCCAAGTTCCCACTAAAAATATCATTGGCAAAGTAAACCAATAAAAA
>JAAUPO010000297.1 GCA_012033095.1 Synechococcaceae cyanobacterium RL_1_2
TCGTGAATTAAATAACTTAGAAGTCTGTAGAGTATCCTTCAAGGGAGCGTAACCCATCGATATTTAAGTTTTAGATGTTATTAAATTCTTATTCCTTAGCCCTACCAATTAATTTACGATCCTAAAGATTGATACCCCCACACCATTCACCGCCAGTTAAGAACTAGAGCATGAAATTACGCCATCGAGTGCAGAGTAAAGGCGATAGGGAGCAATCCCCAAATTGAGCCAAGAACCCAGGTGAAAACCTCAAGTTTCCTTTAACGGCGTAAGTCCTATTAAATCCCATTAAGATAGAGGCTTTAACCTAAAAATTTTTCCATTGCCGGTCAATTTCTGGTTAGGTTTTTATCCATACTGTGCTAGCTTCCCATTCATCCCCCATACGTGCCTATGTCTTCCCCTGTTTTACTTGGCCAGTCCCTAGAACAATTAACAGCTTGGGTGCAAGCCCACGGCCAACCCAAATACCGGGGCAAACAACTGTACCAATGGTTATACGAAAAAGGGGGCACGGAATTGGGAAGAAATTTCCGTATTCCCCAAACCATGGCGGGAAGCAATGGCAGCCTATCCCCTCGGACGATCGCGCATTTATCATCACACGATCGCAATGGATGAAACCCGTAAATATTTACTCCAATTAGAAGATGGCTTAATTATTGAAACCGTAGGTATCCCGACGGAGAAACGCTTAACCGTATGTGTTTCATCCCAAGTAGGTTGTGCCATGGCCTGTGATTTTTGTGCTACGGGCAAAAGCGGCTTTACCCGTAATCTTCAAGCCCATGAAATTATTGATCAAGTATTGACGGTGCAAAAGGACTTCGATCGCCGGGTCAGCAACGTTGTCTTTATGGGCATGGGGGAACCCTTAGCGAATATTAAAGAAGTCATTACAGCAGTGCAATGTCTGAACCAAGATGTAGGGATTGGAGCGAGATCCATTACGGTGTCCACCGTGGGCTTACCCCATAAAATTAGGGAATTAGCGGACTATCAACTGGCTATTACCCTAGCGGTGAGTATCCATGCCCCCAACCAAAAATTAAGGGAGCAACTGATCCCCACTGCCAATCATTATCCCATCGACCAACTGATCGCAGATTGTCGGGAATATGTAACTACAACTGGCCGTCGGGTTACCTTTGAATACATTGTGTTGGCGGGGGTAAACGATCAAATTGACCACGCAAAGGAGCTCGCCCACCTACTCAAGGGCTGGCAAAACCATGTTAATTTAATTCCCTACAATCCCATCAATGAAGTGGATTATCAACGGCCTAGCGACACGGATTTAGAGCGTTTTCAGGTTTTACTAAGGGATCGGAATGTGGCAGTAAGTGTACGGCGATCGCGGGGGTTAGATCAGGATGCGGCTTGCGGTCAACTACGCTCAACGGTGCTGGGTTCGTAATATGCAAAGCCCCCCGGCCCTCAATGCTGGGGGAGAAATTCTTCAACAATCATTAACAGCCCCTCAAATTGGGGGGATTTAGGGGGCTTGTGCGTAAGTCCTAGATGAATGACTATGGCCACAACCGCCATGGATCAAAAGTTGATTCTCAAACCAAGAAGATTATTCACCTGATAAGCTTATATAAAGCAAAATTGTTTAGCCCTTGTAATACCTGTGAATCAAAATTTCTATCAAATGCGCAGTCCTAATCCTAATTCTGGTTTAGGTTGCTTAGTGTTTTTAATCCTTGTGGGGTTGATTTTTGGGCCAGCAGGATTAGGTTGGGTGGTCAATGGCATTTTATTATTAGTCGCCGCGATCGTGATTATTCCGCTCATTGCTGTGTTTGGCCTGCAATGGTATTTCCGCAAAAATCAAATTGCCGGCAACTGCCCCATGTGTGGTTATGGGTTTGTCGCCATGAAAAATACCAATGTCACCTGTGGCCAATGCGGAGAAAATTTAAGCATTGGCAATGATTATTCGATCGCTATACCCCCGAAGGGACGATCGAGGTCGATGCGGTAAGTGTGGGGGATAATGACGACGATGGGGCTACCGCGATCGACGTAGAAGTAGTTAAATTAGAACCAGGTCAAAGCGATGATTAAAGGCATTACCCGCTCAGATTTACTCCATGGTGGGGTGATGATGATAGCCCTCGCGATCGTGGCGGTGCTGCAAATTCCCCAACTAGAGCAACTCAAGAATAAATCCATCAACTATGACCTAGATTCCCTAAATAAAGAGCAATCCCTAGTCAATGTAAAGCTAGATTTTTTAGAAAAAATGCCCAGTTTTGGCCTGGATAATGTGGTGGCCAATCTGACGTTTATGGAATTCCTAGGTTACTTTGGAGATGAATCGGCCCGCAATATTACTGGCTATCAAGACACGTTTAATTACTTTGATGTGATTATTGGCAAAGATCCCCGCTTTACTGATAGCTATTTATTTTTGTCTAATACGGGCACTATTTATGCTGGCCAACCAGAAAAATCCATCGCCCTCACCGCACAAGGGTTAAAATCCCTAACTCCCGCTTTACCTAAACAATCCCATTTCGTTTGGCGTTATAAGGGGCTGGACGAATTATTATTTTTAGGGGATAGCCAAGCCGCCCAAAAATCCTTTGAGACTGCAGCGGAATGGGCTTTTTTCCATGAAGATGAAATGAGTCAACAGGTTGGAGCCCAATCCAAGCAAACCGCTGAGTTTTTAGCTAATAATCCAGATAGTGTTTATGCCCAAATTGGGGCTTGGAGTATGCTCTTAAGCAATACTAAGGATAAATTCACCCAAAATTTAGCTATTACTAGAATTGAAAGTTTAGGGGGAAAAGTTGATATTGATGAAGAGGGCCGGGTTAGAATTGTGCCACCAGCGGAGGATTAATTTAATGAACTATAGCAATTTTCATAGGGTTGATGGACAAAATCTCCCTCAATTCCCCTTAACAAGCGGGAAGCGATGGTTTTCAGATCCGCGATAAAACCATCCATCAATACTCAATTAACATTTAATGGTAGTGCTAAAGCGGCAAGGCTATTGAGAAACGGGGTAATTGATCGTCAGATGGTTCAATCCTCATGATCCTTACTGGTATAGGACTATCCATTTAAATTTAATTAATATCTAATCAATTCCAGAATAGATAATTAATCTTTTTAATTCTATTGCTAATCATGACATCAGCTTTTTTCCGTTGAATCAAATTAATCAAATTATATGATAGGGTTTTTCCTTGGTCTTATCCTTGGGGTTGGCGTAGCTTATTGGCGCAATCAAATTAACAATCATCGCTTACAGCAGATTCTATCCTCCACTAATACTAGGGATGACTCTGGGGTAACTCCAGCCCTATCCGTTACTTCTTTAGTGAAGCGGGAACTTCTTCACCTGCAAGAACAAATTGAGGAACGCGATCGCAGTTTAGCTTTTTTAGAACAGCTCTTAGAAATTGCGCCGATCGGGTACTTGCAAGTAGATGGGGAAAATCAACTATTGAGTTGTAATCCCCAAGCCCAAGGGATGTTAAAACTTGATCGCTGGGAATCGGGAAAAATTAGATTATTGCTGGAAGTGATCCGTTCGTACCCTTTGGATCAATTAATTCAAAAAACCCGCATTGCTGATAGTCCTCAAATCAAAAGTTGGATTCATTATGGTGTGGGTTCGGATCATTACAAATGTGCCATTAAAGCCTATGGCTATCGCCTCAATAATGGCCAAATTGGCATTTTTTTAGAAAATCAAGAATCCCTAGTTAAATTAACTAAATCAAGGGAGCGGGCTTTTAGTGATCTAACCCACGAATTGCGTACCCCCCTAACTTCCATGGGTCTATTAACAGAAGCCCTCGATCGCAAAATCCAGAATCCAGAATTAAACCAATGGTTACAGCGGTTATTAAAAGAGATTAACCGTTTGAATGATCTAGTTAGTAATTGGCTGCAGCTATCCCAATTGCAAAATGATCCTAACCGTTATCTGAACCCAGAGATCATTGAACTAGGGGAATTAATTGACGAAACCTGGCAAAATCTCCTGCCCATTGCCCAGACTAAAAACATTACCCTGACGATTCACCAAGAAGAAGATATTTATTTAGAAGCCGATCCGGTACGTCTAACCCAAGTTTTTATTAACCTGTTAGATAATGCCCTTAAACATAGTCGGGCTAATTCCTGCATTGAAATTAAGCTACTCGAAACATTGATTGTCGGGGATGATGCCACGATCGTGATGAACCTAGTGGATGGGGGAGATGGTTTTTCCCCAGAGGATTTACCTTACATTTTTGACCATCTCTATCGAGGAGATACCTCCCGTACCAGAATTACGAAAATGGAAGACTTACCAAGCCTGACCCAAGGCACTGGTCTAGGCTTAGCGATCGTGCGGCGCATTGTGGAAGCCCACCGTGGCTCCATTGAAGCTAATAATGATCCCCATAAAGGGGGGAGGTTGGATTAAAACTGACCCTCCCCAAACGCCAACCGACAAACCCCCTA
>JAAUPO010000298.1 GCA_012033095.1 Synechococcaceae cyanobacterium RL_1_2
CAAATAGATCTGAAAACATTCCATTGAGAGGAACAGCCACCCCATACTAAATTAAATTGACTATAACTTGAACAATAATGCTTTCAGGTATATTGCTTTTAATAGGCAATGCACAGTAAGACTTGAGCCGAACAAAGCTTAGTCAAAATGAACCTGATCAGCATGAAATCAATACAGTTCAAGCATTACAAATCTACCGATAGATACCAAATGGGTTCTATATAGGACTACCGGACTTTTTAACTACTGGTGAGGCGAGTCCAGTAGCGATCGTAAAGATCATTGATTTCATCCGGTAGGGGTTCTAAACCTTCACTATTGGTGAGAGCTGGTTCCGGGGGATACAAACTATAGTCATTGGCAAGTTCTGGCGGTAACAGCTCGTAACCCGGTTTGTTTGGGATCGCAAAACTCAGGGTTTCACAAATACGAGCCGCAATTTCTGGCTCCAACATAAAATTCATCCATTGATAGGCCCCATCAGGGTTAGGGGCGGTTTTAGGAATCACTAAACTATCCGTCCATAGGGAAGAACCGCTAGTGGGTAAGACATAGGCTAAATCTTCATTTTCTGACATTACTTCATGGGCATCGGAGGAATAGACCATTGCCACCAAAAGATCCCCCGATAAAATTTGGGTGCGCCAGGCATCGGAGGAAAAGGACGCGATCGAGGACTTCAGCTCCTGCAATTGATTGTAGGCCGCTGCAATTTCCTGCGGATTAATGGAATTATAGGAATAGCCCAACATTTTGAGGGTTGCCCCCATCACCTCCCGCACGTCATTGAGGAGGGTGAATTTTTTTCTTAATAGATCCTTGTTCTCCCACAGGTAATTCCAATCCTGGGGAGCTTCTTTTAATTTGCTCCGGTTATACAACAGGCCCGTGGTTCCCCAACTGAGGGGCAAACTATAACTATTATTGCGATCGTAGGGAGGATCTTGAAAGTTAGGAAATAAATTTTCCAACCCTAAAATTTTTGATTTATCCAAAGGAGTCAGCATCTCCTCCTCCGCCATCTGCCGCACCATATAATCCGAGGGATAGATAATGCTATAGCTCCCACCACCACTAGCCTGAATCCGAGCCAGCATCGATTCATTGGAATCAAATACATCTGCCACCGCCCTAATGCCCGTACGCTCTTCAAACAGCTTCAACAAATCCTCATCGGTGTATCCTGCCCAAGTGTAAATATACAATTCATTATTAGAGCCACTGCTGGGGGAAGGGGCTTTAACATTAGCTAAACGCCAACCACAACTGGTGAGGGTTAAGCCAGCCGCAGCTCCAAGGGAGGATTTTAGAAATTGACGACGACCGTTCATCTAGGGTTACACAATTAGGAGGACAGTAAACAGATTGGATCAGGACAGGATCAATAAATTTTGAAAAATTTTGAACTTTAATGCAATTCAGTAATGAAATGAATAGTTAATTAATAGTTAAATTTAAATTTAAAGTTCAAGTTCAATTCAATTAAAACAAATACTTCCCCGATCGCGGCAGGGAAGGTAAACGGATTAGTTTTTTAACGCAATACAATCCGTCGTTAACCAAGAAATAAAAACTGTTTCACCCCGCTTGATAGCAGCGGCTGGGGTGCCGGTGGGTTCTGTGACTGTGATCATTTCCCCCGTACCCAGTTCAATGACAAACTGAACGTAGGTGCCCATATACATGGTATGAAGTAGTTTTCCTTCATAGACATTAAAAATTTGATTCGGCATCTCCCCAGAAAGGCGAATACTTTCTGGTCGGACACTGACCACCACTTCTTGATGTTTCCATCCTTCTGGACGAAATGGTTCTTGCTTTGGCCCCACCAAAATTTGCCATCCCTTAGGGGTAATAACCTGGAGTTGCTGGCTATCGGATTGCTCGACGTAACCATCAAACAAATTAGCATCCCCAATAAAATCAGCGACAAAGGGACTGATGGGTTGTTCATAGATTTCGTTGGGGGTACCGATCTGTTCAATGCGCCCCTTCCTCATCACCGCAATGCGATCGCTCAGGGATAACGCCTCCTCTTGATCATGGGTCACCATTACAAAGGTTAACCCCAATTCTTGATGCAAACGAGATAACTCCACTTGCATTTCTTTCCGTAACTTCAAATCTAAGGCCCCTAAGGGTTCATCCAATAACACTACGGCGGGCTTATTCACTAAGGCCCTCGCTAGGGCCACCCGTTGTTGTTGCCCCCCGGATAATTGGGCCGGAAAGCGATTGGCATAGGTTTCCATTTTTACCCCCACCAACGCTTCATGTACCCGTTGCCGAATTTCTGACTTGGGTAAATTTTTGATTTTTAAGCCAAACGCAATATTTTCTGCCACAGTGAGATGGCCAAATAAAGCATAGCTTTGAAATACTGTATTCACTGGGCGACGGTAGGATGGCACCTCATTAACATTATTGGCTTGAATTAATACTTCCCCAGCGGAGGGGGCTTCAAACCCAGCAATCAAGCGTAACGTGGTAGTTTTGCCACAACCAGAAGGCCCCAGAATGCTAAAAAATTCCCCTTGATTAATCTGCAAGTTAATGCCACTAACCGCCGTTTCCCCATTAAAAATTTTGTACACCTGCCGCAGCTCCACATCAAGATTGGGAGCAGAGAAATCGCGATCGGTGGATTCTAAAGCAGTAGTTTGGTCCATATTGATACGGTAGCTAGATGCTAAAGGTTTGGCAAATCAAGGCAATTGAAGAAGATTAATGGGAGTCGTGAGACTAAATTGATTAATCCCATCGATTTAGCAAGATTACTTACTAATTTAGGAATTATGTAAGCTAAGATCTAAATCTCAAGGATGTTAATAATATTGATTTTTGTAAAAATTTTTGTGAAACTTTGTGCAACTTAGTTTGTTTACTTAAGTCCTGCCCTTAGGTCAATATTTTGCGACTATTGTAGCCATCATTGTCCCATAAATCACTATTTTTACCTGTTTTACCTGTGCGATCTTTTGGTTAAGTTTCTATGACTCTCTTGCCTTTTCGTCCCCGCGATCGACAAACGAAAACCGACCGTAACGTTGGGAACCGTAGCCAACCTTACCTCCTCGTCTTCTTTATGACCTTGGCAATTTTAGGGGCCATGGGCAGTCGTTTGTTCTATTTACAAATTGTAAAGGGCAAGGAATATCAAATTCGCGCCGATAGTAATCGTATTCGTCTGATTCCCAAAAAACCGATTCGAGGCAATATCTTCGATCGCAACGGTCAAATTTTAGCCACTAGTCGGCTGGCCTATTCCGCTTTTATTTGGCCGATCGCGAAAAGCAAACCCCAATGGCCCAAGGTACGGGAGCAGTTGGCAGAAATTTTAGAAATGGAACCCCAGGACATTGAGAAAGAACTAGAAGGAGTAGGGGCTGATTCCCCCACTTTGATCCGTTTAGCCCAGGATTTGACCCCTGCCCAGATCACCGCCTTAGAAGAATTTCACCAAGAATTAGATTCGGTGGAAGTCAATATTGAACCGATCCGAGATTATCCCAACAAATCCCTAGGGGCCCATGTTTTAGGTTACACCGGAGAATTAAGCGAAGAAGGCCTAGAAGAGCGCAAAAATGATGGCTATCGTTTAGGGGATATTGTCGGAAAAATTGGCATTGAAAGTTACTTCGAATCGGACTTACGGGGGGAATGGGGAGGCCAAAGGGTCGAAGTGAATGGAGCAGGCAAAATTGTCCGCCTCCTAGAAGAACAAACCCCCAAAGCCGGCCAAGATATTAACCTGACCCTGGATAGTGACCTGCAAAAAGCGGCCCAAAACATTATTTCCCGAAAAGGGCGATCGGGGATCGTGGCCCTTGATCCCGAAACAGGAGAAGTTTTAGCTTTAGCTAGTAACCCCACCTTTGACCCAAATATTTTCTCCCGTCCGATCAAACAAGAAGAATGGGATCGCCTCAATTCCACTGGGAACCCTTTTATTAACCGGGCTGTGCGAGGTTTTCCCCCTGCTTCTACTTTTAAAGTTGTTACTGCTGTGGCGGGCATGGAAACAGGTAAATATCCCGCCTCCACCGTATTAGGCACCTATCCCTACCTATCCGCTGGGGGCGTAAGATTCCACGAATGGAATAAAGCGGGATTTGGCCCCATGGGTTATGTGGGGGCATTGCAATGGAGTAGTAACACCTTCTTTGCCCAAGTAGGCCGGGGCATTGGGGGGGAAAATTTAATTAAATGGTCTCGGGAGTTTGGCTTTGGCGAAAAAAGTGGCATCGAAATTCACGAAGAACGGGCTGGTTTAATTGCTGATAATGAATGGAAAATGGAACGCTTCGATCGCGAGTGGGCAGTGGGAGACACCATTAACATGTCCATCGGCCAAGGCTTTACCCTTGCCAATACGGTGCAAGTGGCTCGCATGTTTGCCGTGATTGCCAATGATGGCTACTTAATCAGACCCCATTTGCAATGATCCAAAGGAGATGGCCCTTGCAGAGC
>JAAUPO010000299.1 GCA_012033095.1 Synechococcaceae cyanobacterium RL_1_2
AGATCGGGAGAGGCGGAACCAGCCACGTCACCTTTCAGATCCCATCTCTTGCAGAACTCGAACTTTGGGCATCCTGGTTGGAGAGGAACGGCGTCGCGACGTCCAGTGAGTCCCATGCCGATGGCCGCTCAGTCCTGATGTTTGAAGATCCAGACGGACTTCGCCTTGAGCTCGCGATTGGTGCTCAGGCTTCCGCGATCCCAGGGGAATCCGAGCCAGCTACCAGCGGTGCACCGCAACGGCTCGCTACGCCACATCTCGGCCCAATCAAGCAGGTGGCAGTCATCGTTTCAGACCTGGAGCGGAGCAAGGCATTCTAATTCGTAACGGAGAAACCCTGGAGCTCGCCCACCACGTCACCACCATTGTGCTCGATAAAACCGGAACCCTCACCCATGGCAAACCCACCGTCGCCCATTACCTCACCCCACCAGAGCTTAGCCCTGGCCAGGAATTAAAATTGTTAACCATAGCCACAGCGTTAGAGGAAAAATCGGAACATCCCCTCGGCCAAGCGATCGTCAATTATGGTTACATGCAAAATCTAGCCCTCGAACTACCTCCGGTAAAAGATTTTCAAGCGATCGTGGGCCATGGGGTAGAGGGGATTATCAGCGATCGCATTGTGCGCATTGGGAATGAATCCTGGCTGCAAAGTTTGGGCTTTGATACTGCGGCCTTTGCAGCCCAAGCCCATGAATGGCAACGCTCTAGTTTTACCGTGGTTTGGATTGCCGTAGATCAAGAAATTGAGGCCATTATGGCGATCGCGGATCAAATTAAACCCAACAGTAAAGAAGCCATCCATCAATTAAAAACCCTCGGTTTACGGGTGGTGATGCTCACGGGGGATAATGCCAAAACCGCCGAAGCGATCGCCGATCAGTTGGGCATCCAAGAAATTTACGCAGAAGTAAAACCCGGCGAAAAAGCCGCCATTATCCACCAGTTACAACAGGAACGCAAAGGCAAAGTGGCCATGGTGGGGGATGGGATCAATGATTCCCCCGCCCTCGCCCAAGCCGATGTGGGCATTGCCATCGGCACCGGCACCGATATCGCGATCGCCGCCAGTGATTTAACCCTCATCCAGGGGAATTTACAATTAATTGCCCAAGCCCTCAAGCTCAGCCGCGCCACCATTAATAACATCAAACAAAACCTATTTTGGGCCTTTATCTATAACGTTATTGGCATCCCGATCGCCGCCTTTAACCTCCTCAATCCCATGCTAGCTGGGGCAGCGATGGCCCTAAGTTCTATTTTTGTGGTTACTAATGCCCTTCGGCTTAAACAAGTCAAACTCTAAGAGCTGATTTATAGCAATCCTAAATAGCTTGTGGCAATTGAGTACATTGAAAACCAAGTCTAGTAAGGATCTTCATGTTATGACCTAGTTAGGACTGCTATATCAAGCCCCTCTGCCCCCAGTGCGAGGGAAAAAATTTCTGAAAAATCATTACAAGTCCCCCAAATTTTGCGAATTTAGGGAGCTTGTGCGTAAGTTCTATGACTTTATAAACAGCCTCTAATCTTAGCGATCGCACCTTCAGCCTAAAACCCATGACTTTTGCCTTAGCGGGGAACCATTCCCTCGCCAACTTGAATACCCGTACTGATTAGAGCCAATGTTAGGTCTGATTCAGCTTGTGTTGGGGAACATCAGCCATTTAACTCAATCTTAGAAAAACACTCTATATAAGTTGGGATTATAGGTATATTTGTAAAGGAAGAACTCCTCACTGTAAATACCAAAACATTAACCATGGATGCCAACATCAATTTTGATGAAGAACTAAATATTAAAAATATTTGTTAGTGATTAAACGGCACTGGCCAATAGCAATTATTTCAGGGTTTAGCGTCATTGCGTTAGGATTTGCTTTCGCCCTAAGACAAACGGTTACCTACCAAACCGACGCAAGATTACTAATCAAGCTCGATCAAAGTAGGGAATTAGTTGGTTTAACCACCAATGTGGATAACCTTGAAGGGTTAACTATGGACAGCGATCCCCTCGCTAATCAATCGGAAATTTTTCTTTCCCCATCGGTATTACAAAGGGTGATTGACGAGATTCAGCCCACCAATGAACAAGGTAAAGTCCTAAGCTATCAAACTTTAGCCAAAAAATTCAAAGTTCAACCCCTCGCTTCCACGGATATTTTAGTAGTTACCTATACGGATAAGAATCCTGAAATGGCGGCCCAAATTTTGAATTCCGCCGTGGATGCCTATATTGAAAATAATCGCCAAAGCGTCCAGGATGAGACGAACAAAGCCACAGCGTTTATCGAAGAGCAACTACCCCTAGCCCAACAGGAATTAAAGCAGCAGGAAGCACAGTTAAGGGCGTTCAAAAATAGATTTAAAATTGTTGATCTCAATCAAGAAACCACATCGATCGTTAATTATTTGGCGAGTATCTCCTACGAAATCGATCAAACTACCATTGCCCTGGCGGATGTGTCTAGCCGCTATGATGCCCTCAGCAACCAATTGGGGATGGATTGGCAAGAGGCTGCGGCCTATGCTTCCCTCAATGAATCTTCCACCCTTCAGCAATTAATGGATCGATTACAGACGGTAAAGGTCGATCTGGCAATGAAAAGTAGTAGCTTGACTAACTATAATTATCAAATTGTGGATTTACAGGAAGAGGAAGGGAAGTTAAGTAACCTGTTGGATCAACAAATTAACCAAGCCCTAAGTAGTCAAAATAGATATATCAATGGCGGTGTTAATCTATCTAAGCTCAGTGGCATTCAACCAGAAAAAGTTAATTCCTTTGTGGAGCTAGGTTTACAACGGGAGGGTTTGCAAAATAAGCTCGCATCCCTACGTAACATCCAGCAAATATCCCAAAATCGAGCCAATCTGTTACCGGAATTACAGCAAGTCCATCGTGACTTCGATCGCCGTATTGCCCAAGAACAGGATACCTTCGACACCCTCTCCAAACAATTACAAAATATTCAGTTAGCTAAACAGCAAAATTTAGTTAACGTTCGCGTTTTGACCAGGGCCGAGGAACCTTCCACGGGCTCCTCGGCTAAAAGTAAAATTATGATTGGCAGTATTCTCCTAGGGGGGTTAACGGGGATCACCGGTGCATTCCTAGTGGACTTTTTGGATAAAAAAGTTAAAAATACCCAGGAAATTGAAGAAATACTACCCTACCCCCTCCATGGGATTGTTCCGAATTACGGAATGTTGGCTAGCAACCGCAGCGATTCTTTGCAAAAGCTGATGGCAAGTAATCCTAGTTTATCCGCCCAAGAACCCATGGTACTTTCCATTGTGGAGGCTTACCATAACATTAAAATTAATCTGGAGTTATGGGATCGTCAACGGAAAAGCAAAGTGATTGCTATTACCAGCGCGGTGCCCAAGGAAGGGAAATCCTCCATCGTTGCTAATTTAGCGATCGCCGAATCCCAAGCCTATCAAAACGTGCTAGTTATTGATTGCCATTTGCGTCGCCCTAGTCAACAGACCCTCTGGCAAGTGAATAACAATAAAGGGGTTTGTGAAATTCTTAAACAGGAAGTTCCTTGGCAAGACACCCTCATTAATATTGCTCCCCGTTTAGATTTGATTACTGCCGGCGATCGCATGGTAGTTCGGTGGTGTCCCTACTGGATTCAGAGCGAATGAAACAATTACTAGTAGAAGTTAGCCAAACCTACGACTATATATTTTTAGATACTCCCCCCATGCTGGGCCTATCCGACACCAAAATTCTCGGCAAACTGGTAGATTCCCTGCTGCTCGTCGTTAGAACTGGGGTGGCTGACTATGAAGCATTAGAGGAAGTCAAAAAACAACTCAAATTTAATGATTTTAATGTTTTAGGCATAGTGGCTAATGGAGTGTACTTAAACCAAGAGATGAGCGGTTTTAGTAACTCCTATCTAAATAACAATTACTGGCAAGCTTTAATGGACTAAGCCTAGGATAATCGCTATTCCTCCATTGATCTACTGCGGCAGAATAATAGATGAATAGCGATTAGTCGTCCGTAAGCAACCCTTCCCAATGAAGTAAACGTGCATAGAATTAATGATTAGTTAATGATTAAATATTTATCCAAAGTCTGGTACATTCTCAAGGGCTCCAGAAAAAAACTTCCCTTCATTATTACCGTATTTATTGCGACATCGGTGTTGGAAGCGTTGGGGATCGGCGCGATCGGTCCATTTTTAGCGTTAGCCTCTAATCCCGACGATGTCTTAAACATTAAAATCCTAGAGTGGCTCTATAGCCATTTAAACCTAAGCTCCACCGATGACTTTATTCCCATCCTCGGCTTAGTCATTGCTGGGGTCTTTCTCATTAAGTCCGTTTTGTACTTTATTGGCAAATTTTATGTAGCAAGGTTTAGTTTTAATCAACAAGCCCAACTTTCTTCCCGGTTACTGAAATCCTATCTAGTTGCCCCCTATACCTTCCATCT
>JAAUPO010000300.1 GCA_012033095.1 Synechococcaceae cyanobacterium RL_1_2
TTCTTCTACCATTTCTTTATTCTCCGCCTCTCCATGACCTAAGAATCTCCCTATTTTCCCTCCCTCCCTCTTCAGCCGCCCCCCCCCCTCCTAATTGTTAATTTAAGTATTTTTTTATTACTTGTCCGTTATTTGTCTGTAAAATGCTTGTTGATTCAGAAGCAGTTGAAAGTCCATCGATCGCCTTCACATACCTCAATGATTTTATGGTAACAGTCGTAAAATGCTAACCTAATCTAGATGATTGCCGAGATCTAAAGCTATTTAAAGAAAAATAATTTACTGATTTTTTTAATATATTTATAGAGGAGCTATTTAAATTCAATGTTTAATGCAGGTTACAACGATCCTGTCTTCGTTTATGAAGTAGTAGGTTTAAACGCCGCAGATAAGGGTAGTAGTCTAGATTACTCCATTCGTAAAAGCGGTAGTGTATTTTTTAAGGTACCCCTAAGCCGAATGAACCAAGAAATGCGCCGTATTTCCAAATTAGGCGGTCGTATTGTTAGCATTCAGCGGGCGGGAGAGGGGAACGCGGCTCAGACTAGCACCCCTGCTGCACCACCTAAAAAACTATGACAAAAACAACTGATATTCCCGTTAACATTTACAAACCCAAATCCCCCTACGTCGGTAAATGCCTCGGCAACTATGAGCTAGTAAAAGAAGGCGGTGTGGGAACAGTACGCCACCTGACCTTTGATTTATCCGAAGGGGATCTTCGTTACCTTGAGGGTCAAAGTATTGGTATTATTCCCCCTGGTGAGGACACAAACGGTAAACCTCACAAGCTCAGACTTTACTCGATCGCGTCCACTCGCCATGGGGATAATATCGATGACAAAACTATCTCCCTCTGCGTCAGAAAGCTTGAATATACCAATGACAACGGTGAACACGTTGAAGGGGTTTGTTCTAGCTACCTCTGTGGCTTAGAAGAAGGAGCACCAGTACAAATTACCGGCCCCGTCGGAAAAGAAATGCTCCTCCCCGATGATGAAGATGCCACCATTATCATGTTAGCGACTGGTACAGGCATTGCTCCTTTTCGGGCTTTCCTCTGGAGAATGTTCAAAGAACAACACGAAGACTATAAATTTAAAGGTTTAGCCTGGTTAATTTTTGGTATTCCCCATAGTGAAAACATTCTTTATAAAGAAGAGTTGGAACAGTTGCAGGCTGAATTTCCCGATAACTTCCGCTTAACCTATGCCATTAGCCGTGAACAAAACACCGCCGATGGGGGCAAAATGTACGTTCAAAGCCGGGTTGTTGAAAATGCAGATGAAATCTTTGAACTAGTCGCCCAAGAAAAAACCCATTTCTATATGTGTGGACTCAAAGGCATGAAGGATCCCATCGAGGAAACTTTTGCCCAGGAAGCAGAAAAACGGAATAAGGATTGGGCCGAGATTCGTAAGGACATGAAAAAACAACATCGTTGGCACGTTGAAGTTTATTAATGGCTACGTTTTCAGCACCCATGCTATGGGTTCAGTGCTAAATAATTGAAATTGTATTTATTATTTATTGCTGTAACCCTAAATGTTAGGACACTTGTAAGGCTTGACAGTCCTATTTTTCGAGGGTCGATCATCGTCGATCCTCCGCCATCAGAGAAACGTTGACCATCGGTATGGGGTTATCAAGGGATAACCCTTTTTTGTTCGAGGAAGGGAAAGCTTTTTGGTTAAGGCAAAGTGTTAAAGTTGCTTATATCAGGTTGGAGCCCCGACCTAAATTTTAATCATTGCTGTTATGTCGTCCCTTGCTTCCGTCCCTTCGCTATCTTCCTTGGAGCTAGTTCATACGTTGATCGATGAAGTGATTACTTTGTCCATGGCTGCTCTGACTCCAGATAGGCAGGGGTTGATCCATCAATGGCGATCGCCGACAGAAATTAGGGCGGAATGGCAATTAGAGTTGCCCAATGAAGGGATTAGTGCAGAACAATTACTGGCAGAAATTCACACTTATTTTGAGCAAAGCGTTAACACAAACCATCCCCAATTTTTAAATCAACTGTGGGGAGGGGTTGAACCGATCGCTTTACTGACAGCCCTCATTAGCACTGCTACCCACACATCCATGCATACCTACGATGTCGCTCCTGTGGCCACATTAATGGAACAGTTATTAATGGAGAAGTTAAATAGCTTAATTGGATTTGAGGGGGGGGAAGGGATTATGGTGACTGGCGGAAGCAATGCTAATTTATTGGCCATGCTCTGTGCTCGCCATCGCTTGAGTCCAATGACTAAACAACAAGGGATTCAACACCAGAGGCTAGTGGCTTTTGTGTCCGATCAAGCCCATTATTCCCTGAAAAGGCGGCTAATGTGATCGGGATGGGAACCGATAATTTAATTCGGGTGTCCAGTGACGATCGCGGTAGAATGCTCCCCGCCGCGTTAGAAGCCTCAATCCAGGAGCAATTAACCCACGGCCATCAACCTTTTTTTGTAGTGGCTACGGCTGGAACTACGGTGTTAGGCGCGTTTGATCCCATCGAGCACATTGGTGAAATCACCCAAAAATATGGGTTATGGCTCCACATTGATGGGGCTTGGGGGGGGCCAGTGGCCTTTAGCGATCGCCATCGTCATCTCTTGAAGGGCAGTCATTTGGGGGATTCCTTTACTTGGGATGCCCATAAGTTAATGGGTTTGCCCTTAAGCTGTTCAGCCTTGTTAGTTAAACATCGGGGAACGTTGCTTGATACCACAGGGGATCAGGATAACGAGGAGCAATATCTTTTTCACCATGAACCAGAATATGGCTATGACTTAGGTATGATGTCCCTTCAATGTGGCCGACCGGCGGATGTGCTGAAATTATGGTTTGCTTGGCAACACCATGGCTTAGAGGGGTACCGCGATCGCATTGATCACCTCTATGATCTAGCCCATTATTGTTCTGAATTTGTACGCCATCACCCCGATTTAGAATTAATTACAGAGCCAACCTACCTCAATATTTGTTTTCGTTATAATCCCCATCATGCCTATCTCCCAGAGCAAACCTTAGAACAACTTAATCTCGCGATCAGGTATGAGCTAATGCGATCGGGGCTGACGATGGTCAATTACGCCAAAGTCAAAGGGAAGGTGATCATTCGCCTTGTTTTACCCAATGGAGCTTTACAACAGGATGATCTAGAGCAATTTTTTAATAACTTTTTAACGGTGGCAGCCAAGCAAAAACTTAACCATCATCAAACGGAGATTTAAGGGCAAGTCCGCCAAGTAAAGTAAGTATCGTGAATTAAATAACTTAGAAATTTGTAGGGTATCCTTAAAGGGAGCGTAACCTATCGATATTTAAGTTTTAGATGTTATTAAATTCTTATTCCTAAGGAAGGATAGTCTTTTGCATAATCATATTATGGGAAATAAATAGAGCTGAAATCAGCTTATGGCAAGGAGTAACAATCCTACGTTAAATTCAATTGACTATATTTATCTCAAATTGGCTTGAATCGGTATCCCATGAATTTGTGAAAAGACTATATCGCAAAGATTTCACCATTTTATCGTCTGTCCTATTTGATAAAATGGGGATTACAATCCTTGCGATTGGCAACAGTTGAGACCAAAATTATTTTTCCATGTGCAATAAAAGGGATTGGGGATAAGAGTAATTAACCTCAGTTCGGGTTAAGGGCTGTTTTCAAAGAAAAGATCCCTGAAACGAAGCATGATCGTTGAGTGCCAAGACAAAGACGCAACGGCAAAATGGGGTTTTTGGCCTATCCCGAACTCAGGTTAACTAGGTGGAAGGACTTTAATTTATAAACAAAATATTTATTGGTAATCGATACAAGTAAATCAGGTCAGACGATATTGATACTTTGCACAACAATGAAGATCATGGCCAATTAGTCGCTTTGTTTGCTTTAGGGCTAAAGCTTTCAGGATTAATCCCTGCGCGATCGCAGACTAGCCAACCGATCGCTTCTTGGTAGTTGGCCACAGGAACCACATCTAAATTTAATAAATTTAAGCTATCCGCTGTAACGTTGAGGGCAGTGGTGTTATTACCTACGGTGATAATTTTGGTATGGGGTTGTTGGCTAAAACTTAAAACAGCACTACCCCCACAGGCCGAAGCGGGAATAATGACCGCATTGACATGGTGATTAGTGATGGTATTAACACTAGGCTGTTGACGATAGCGAGGAGCCCGACTTAAACCCACTAACACACAGCTCAAAAAGGTATAACCTAACTCCTCAGCGGCTGATCGCGGTGAGATCGACCCATCCACCGGTAAGGGACTTAAGGCCGGGGCATGGGCGCAGGGAATGCCAAATTGACGCACCACTAGATGGGAAATAATAGCTTCGGCTCCAGCTAAGGGATCTACCCCTACCCCCTGACGATAATTTTGTAATTGTGCGGGGTCAATGTCATCGGGAAATCTGGCCACCACCGCGATCGC
>JAAUPO010000301.1 GCA_012033095.1 Synechococcaceae cyanobacterium RL_1_2
ATTATCTGGAGTCCAATGGAGAGGGGCTGCGCTGGGGGGTTGGAGCTGAAAGGGGGATAGGGGTTTGGGTTTTTGATTTTTAAAGGTTTGTAACTGCCCCTGTAAATGGCTGATGGTGGTAGCATCGTCCTTAAGGCCATGCCATTGTTGATATAGCCTTAGGAGGGTCTGACGCTGGTGGGCCAGGGCTTGGTATTGCTTCGGAATAGATAATAGAAATCGGACTAAATTTAAATCTAATTTTTGCGCGATCGCTTTAACGGTGTTGGCCCTTGGGGTTTGGCTTTCCATCTGTGGGAGATCAATGCCCATATTCGCTAAAACAGCCTGGCGAGAAGGGGATTGGCTCCACTGTTGCACGGCATCGGTTAATAGTTGTCGTTGGGGGGCTGCTCCCCGATATTGTTGAGGAATGTCATGGACAAAGTTCAATAAAATGGGGTCAAAAATGGATACATCTAAATCTAAAGATAAACCCTTGATCTAAATGTTTTATGGTAGTGGCGCGATCGGGAAAACGGTGCCAGGTTTGGAGTAAGGCGAGCAATGCTTCCCGTTGGTGGGGATAGCCCTGGTAGGTTTGTAACGCCCCTAGGGGAAATTGCAGTAGATCTTGCTGGTTGATATTTTTGGGTTTAGGGACTTTATGCCAAATGCTAAACCCTAGCCTGAGGGCTTGTTCTTGTTCGGGTAGGGCCAAATATTTTGCTTGAAAGCTACCGAAGCAATCTAACAGGAAACGATCGCGGAGGAGATTAAACGCTAAACTTTGATCACTATGGTTACTGTAAGCCATCCATAATCTTGACCCATCGCAAGCCCCTAAAGCGCGATCGCTTAATTGCAAACCAGCAGCGAGGGTTTCCATCCATAGTTGGGTATATTTGCCCGTACTATGGTGCCAATTTTATGGACTGGCCAACCCCCCTCAATCAACTCATCCGTAAAATCGCGGATCACCTGGGCCACCATAGCCACATACGTTGCCATATCCTGAACTTTATCCTTCAGGAGGGGGCTAGTAAGGGTGAGGACTAGATTGGGTTGGAAGGGAGCATGGGAGCCATGACCATGAACTTCATGGAGGGCGGCCAAAATAGGGCTATGGATACCAGCGCGCTGACCATAACGCTGGAAATAGTATTGTTTTTGTTGGGGGGTCAAGTAGTTCATGGTGAAGATTACCCTAGCTAAATTTGAGTTTAACCTAAGCCCGCTCAAGTCTAACTAGATTTTCCCACTATCGCCCTGATCCCTCATGTTTTAGGCTTGTTAATTTTAGGACCTACGCCCAAGATCCCTAAATCTCGCAAATTTGGTGGACTTGCTTGAGCGATTATCCCCAAACATCATGGTTTTCAGGACAGAATCAAAATTTTTGCGTAGGTCCTGAATCTAGCCAAATATAAAATATACTTCCTTGAAAATTTTCACCTAAACTTTCATCTTTATATTTGAGCAACCTCAAAATTTTGCGGTAGTCCTATACAGGTAAGGATCAGGAAGCTTAAATGGATTGATAATCAATTATCTAGGTCTAAATATCCTTACCGCTTTAGTACTACCAATTTTGCTTGTTTAATTAACTCTAAAGTTTAGGCTGGAACGATGGTTACGCCGTAATTTTGCCGGGTGAACTGCACCTGAGGAACTGATTGATCTTTTGTTCTGACCCTCAAAAGATAAGTACTTTTAACTGTCAGGGCAGGAGCAGTAAAGTCGATTTGGTTAAGGGTACACCAGCTAATGGGTAAACTAGAACGATCGTAGACATTGAAGTAAACATCATAATTTTCTACGATCGCGGGATCGAGATGAATATTGATTGGTGCCCCCGCTGGGACTGCATCATAAAAAAATTCAGTATGGGTGGCCCCAACGGGTAAATATTCAGCTCTGACAAAGTTAGGAGGTAAATGCTCCTGCCATTTTAAAATGCTGTAGATATACCAATGCAGACTAAGGTAAAACCAATTTTTTTGGTTGAGTAAATGGTGGTAAAAAATCATTGACCTGGGGATCGATCGCCTCAGGGTTTGCCCATGGTGCTCCATTGACTTTGATCGCTGGGGTTTTGAGGGTATCCCGACGTTGGTAATAGCGCAGACCAATGGTGTAACGGCCAGGGTTGACAGTTAAATCATACCAATCGCCTTGGGCATCAACCTCTTGATTGCTAATGCTGGTGATGGTGTCGTATTGGGGAAAACTGTACACCACACAAATCCAAGCATCGGCAGAACTACGGATGGCGTTTAAATCAATGGAAATGCGATCCTCCACCGGAAAAGGGCCCAAGGTACAGATGACCGCATGGGTGTTCCAACGGGGGGCTTTAGTCATTAACACTGGCATGACTAAGGGTTTAGTGATCGTTTCCGCTGAAAGCACCCGCCATTGCTTCTGTACTTTTTGATTTAGTCGTAAATAAATTAAATAGAGAGTCCCGATCGCTAATTTACTAAGTTTATAAAACACGAAAGATAAACCAGCTAATAGGATTTCTGGTAAAACGGCAATTAATTTCATGGCTGATATCCCCGATAACCCACCTGAGCTAGTTTCGTTTGTTTTTCCATTACCATGGTTTTCAAGGATTGGCGATATTCTTGCACCTGGGACAATAACGCTGGATCATGACTGGCTAGCATTTGTACGGCGAGTAATCCGGCATTGGTGGCGTTGCCGATCGCGACGGTGGCCACCGGAATTCCCCTGGGCATTTGCACAATGGAATATAAAGAATCTAGTCCATTCAGGTTACTGCTTTTCACTGGCACCCCAATTACTGGTAGAGGGGTCAGGGCGGCCACCATGCCCGGTAAGTGAGCTGCTCCCCCTGCTCCAGCAATGATGACTTTTAGTCCCCGTTGATGGGCCGTTTGTCCATATTCCACCATCCGCTCAGGGGTACGATGGGCCGAAACGATCTCCACCTCATGGGCTACCCCAAAATCTTCACAGATCGCGATCGCGGCAGCCATAGTGGGTAAATCCGAATCACTACCCATAATGATGCCCACTAAGGGGGTTAAAGTTTGATTAATCATAGGGTTAGGGTTATTTGAAACTGATTGGTAGTTATTAAGTAGTTATTAAGTAGTTATTAATTTAGTTGTTAATTAGTTATTACATTTTCTTGAGCTAGGGCTAACAATAACAAAATCCTACCGGATAATGGTTAGGCTCCTGTACTGCTTTCCATTACCATGGCTATCTTTAATAACATCACTGAATTAATCGGTAAAACTCCTTTGGTTCGCTTGAACAAAATCCCCCAAGCAGAAGGCTGTTTAGCGGATCTAGTACTAAAACTTGAGGGGATGAACCCCGCTGCGTCGGTGAAGGATCGCATCGGTTACAACATGATTGCCATGGCGGAAAAAGAGGGTTTAATTCATCCCGATCGCACCCTATTAGTGGAGCCAACCTCTGGCAATACGGGCATTGCTTTAGCCATGATTGCGGCGGCGAAGGGTTATCGATTAATTTTGACCATGCCGGATACCATGAGCTTAGAACGGCGAGCCATGCTCAAAGCTTACGGTGCGGAATTAGAACTAACTCCCGGCTCCCAAGGGATGAAAGGCGCGATCGCCCGGGCCCAGGAAATTGCAGACAGTAGCCCCGATGCCTATGTGTTACAACAATTTCAAAATGCCGCCAACCCCGCCATTCATCGCCAAACCACCGGAGAAGAAATTTGGCGAGATACCGACGGCAAAATAGATATCTTTGTGGCTGGGGTGGGCACTGGGGGCACAATTACCGGCACTTCCCAAACCTTAAAAAAATACAACCCCGCCATTAAAACGATCGCGGTGGAACCCGTGGGCAGTCCGGTATTATCCGGTGGTGATCCGGGGCCCCATAAAATTCAAGGTATTGGCGCAGGATTTGTTCCCGATGTGTTGGAGGTGGGTATCATCGACGAAGTAATTACCATCAGTGACGATGAAGCGATCGAGTACGGCCGGAGGTTAGCGAGGGAAGAAGGCTTGTTATCGGGTATTTCTAGTGGAGCGGCAGTGGCTGCGGCGATCAAAACTAGGCCAAAAACCTGAACATGCAGGAAAACTCATCGTCATCATCCAACCGAGTTTTGGGGAACGTTACCTTAGTACCCCCATGTTTAAAGATCTCTAACATCCCGTTAGGGGCTTATGCTCTAAGAGGATGTTTCAAAAGCCCCCTTTACCCTCCATTTGGGAAAATCAACCAGATTTTAAGCAATGAAGTCCCCCCAATTGGGGATTTAGTAGACGACTGAACAACAAATAAAAATCCCCTGCTTATCAAAAACGGGGGATTGCTTGTTCCATGAAAAGATTAGGATGTTTTTTATTTCAGATCGGAGCTAGGGGATCTAAGAATGTGTTTGAAAAGCCCCCCTTGCCCCCCAGTCTGGGGGAAATCACCTAAATTTTAAGCAAT
>JAAUPO010000302.1 GCA_012033095.1 Synechococcaceae cyanobacterium RL_1_2
TAGGTATTACATCGAGGATGATGCATCGCACTTAGGGTCTGGTTAGAAATGCCCAACTCTTCCCCGTAGGGTTGAAGATAGGTCTGCTCATCCATGGTGGCGGTATTGGCCACGGCCACGGCCTTATCTAAATCTCCTTTATCCGCAAAGGTATTACTTTGTACCCACTGGTCGTACTCATCCTGGCTTTCCACATAGAGCATGGTTTTCATGCCACCATGGTAAGAACCACACAGCTCAGCACAAATAATCGGGTAACTGCCTTCTAAGGTGGGGGTGAAGGTTAACACGGTTTCTTGACCGGGCATCACATCTTGTTTGATGCGAAATTCCGGTAACCAAAACGCATGAATCACATCCCCAGCGGTCATGGCAAGACGCACCTCTTGATTGATCGGAACGTGTATTTCTCCAGATACGATGCCGCTATCGGCATAGGTAAAGATCCAAGCATATTGAATCCCATTGACATTAATGATTAATGGCTGTTCCCCTTCTTTACCGGGGGAAGCCCCTAAACCAAGGGCCACGGTGTTATGATCCATCGCCACCATATCACCGCGATCGTGGTGGTGGGCCATATTAAAGCCACTAGAACTAGCCACCATCGGATCTAAGCCGCCCATATTGTTATAGATTTCGAAACTAAACAGGGCAAGTAAAAACACGATGATGGTGGGAATCGCTGTCCAAAAGATTTCGAGGGGGACATTACCTTCCATAGCCGGCCCATCGGTTTGATCCCCAGGGCGACGGCGAAATTTAATCAATGAATACACCAATACCCCTTCCACGATCAGGAATAGGCCAGTGGCGATCGTCATCATCAAATTAAATAGGTCATCTACTTGGCTAGCTTCTGCGGAGGCTGCAACGGGCATCAAACCATGATGTTGTCCAAACCATAAACTGGCTAAGGTAATGATGATACCCGCCAGTAAGGTAATGATATTACTGGGAATGTTCACGGTTAATTAGATGGGAATAATAATTTCACTCCCCTACGTTAAACTAGATTTTTAGATAAGCCCCAGAAGATCAAACTATTTTTAGAAACTGTTGCATTTGCTTAACATCTGATTAAGCTGGTACTAACAATCAGGGCATTATTTAGCCTTACTGGGGCTTGTGCGTAAGTCCTAATTAATTAGCTCGCCCTATCATGTGCATTCCCAATTTATTGTTATTGTTTACGCGATCGTGAATCAAAAAAAGGTGGTGTGGGTAAACTGAAGAGCTTAGAGGGGGACAAGTACGATTAAAGCTTTGTAGAATAAGACTTGTAGCGATCAATTTTTGTAAAAAATTAAAACGTAAACCAGCATCAAAATTAATTCACAAACGAAAAATCAACCTTTTCCCAGAATTTTGTAATTGATGGTCAAATCATTCTGCCCATAAATGCACTTAATTATTTTGTGGCGCGAAACCCCAAAAAGCTTAATTTGTAAAGGAAGCAAGTACTTTGTCCCCTTGTAAGTAGAACAGGATAATACCTCCTCCCCTGACTACCCTTCATTGACGAGGTTAGACTTTAGGGGAAATAACCATTAATCCCTAAAATATTTATTGACCAAGGGTGGGGAGATACCAACAACGTTTAAAGATCTCCACGACAACGATTCAAACAATATTCAAAATTCAAAATTCAAAATTCAAAAAAAATTGTAAATATTTACAATTTAATCTTTAAATTCAATAGCTAAAATTTAACTAATTAGCCTTTATTATGCGCATTTTAATTATGGGGGGAACCCGATTCATTGGGGTTGCCTTGACTAAACTTCTGGTAAGCCAAGGCCATGAAGTGGTGTTGTTTAATCGGGGGAATAAGCCGGCCCCGATCGCGGATCTGCAACAAATCCATGGCGATCGCCAAGATGGGGGCCAACTAAAAACCCTCTTAGGTAAAGAGCAATTTGATGTGGTGTTTGACAATAATGGTCGGGAATTGAGCGACACCCAACCCCTAGTAGAAATTTTTGCCGATCGCGTTCAACACTTTATCTATGTTAGCTCAGCAGGGGTTTATCAAGCTTCTCCTGAAATGCCCCATGTCGAAGGAGATCCGGTGGATCCGAATAGTCGCCATAAAGGAAAACATCAAACCGAAGCCTATTTAAGCACCACTAATTTACCTAATTTACCCTGGACTTCCATTCGTCCGGTTTATATCTATGGGCCCGATAACTATAACCCCGTAGAAAATTGGTTTTTGATCGTCTCAGCCACGATCGCCCCATCCCTATCCCTGGTAATGGAATGCACCTCACCCAGATGGGCCACGTGGAAGATCTAGCCCAAGCTATGGCCGCTGTGATCGGTAATAACGACGCGATCGGTCAAATTTATAATATTTCCGGCGATCGAGCAGTGACCTTTGATGGCTTAGCCCTGGCCTGTGCCGAAGCCATGGGCAAAGATCCTAGCCAAGTTAACCTAGTCCATTACCATCCAAAAGATTTTGACTTTGGGAAGAAAAAAGCCTTTCCGATGCGGGTACAACACTTTTTCACCGATATTCATAAAGCCAAAACCGAATTAAACTGGCAACCCCAATTTGATTTAGTGGCGGGCTTAAGGGACTCCTATCAAAAGGATCACCTATTAAAATCAAAAGATACCGCGATCGACTTTTCTTTAGATGATCAAATTTTAGATTTAATGGCAAAGTAGAAACTATTCCATCAATCATCTAGGGATTGTCATCAATTAGCATTAAAACGTTGATCCTGAAGCAGATTCAGACAGTATCGTTTTAAACTGAAATCCTTAGCTAAGAAGAGTTTCAGGTTTAAATGATGACAGGCCCTAGCCAAATATACTTCCTTGAAAATTTTTACCTAAACTTTCATCTTTTATGTCAGCAACGCCCAAAAATATAATGCTATTCCCTTTTTTGGCGATCGCAAAATCCTTATAAACTCAGCTTTTGTGACTACCAACTTATTCGCTGGGCATTAAAAAAGTGAAACTCTCAGTTATTTAATTCACGATCCTAAGTGATAAATTAGCCCTCATAGATAATGGGCAATGATATTCATCACTTGCTCCGATTGGGGAGGCTTACTCAAAAAATCATTAGCTCCTACTTTTTTGGCCCGCTCGCGATCGAGATCAGAGCTACGGCTAGAGAGAATAACGATCGGAGTATCCTTGAAGAGGGCGGTTTTCCTTAATTTTTGACAGATGCTATAGCCGTTGGCCTTAGGCATAATCAAATCCAAAAAGATCAAGTCTGGTTTTGATTTGATTAATTCGGAAAAACCTTTAATCGGATCAAGGATGCTCAGGACGTTATAACCAAAGGGCTGAAGAATTTTGATTAAGGCTTGGCCAATAATGGGACTATCATCAACGCAGGCGATCGTTACATCGACGGGATTACGGGCTGGCTTTTGATTGTTACTGTTGACGACAACTTCTTCTTCTACTTCTACTTCTACTTCTACTTGTATATTTTCTAAGGGAAGATCGTTAATGATTTTAAATGTTAAGGCCTTTTTCTGAACTAGGGGCACCAGCGATCGGGTAACCACCACTAAGGATTTATTCGTGACCTGGGCTAAATCCCATACTGTGTGCTCCCCTTGTAAATATAAGCCTAAACCCCCTAACACCGAGGTAGGAGTGGGATTAACAAATTGGGGGGAAAGGTTGGGATCTAATTTGCCTAAACCTGCCTGGTTCCATTGTTGATGAAGTTGCAATGTTTTAATAAGGATGGTTTTCATTTCGGGAAAATTAAGGGCAACCTTAGGTGCAAAGGATGGTTTTTGGGTTACCCATTGTAATTTTGGGACATCTAGGCGGGCTAAATTAAAAAAGCTCTCTTCGATGAACAGCGTCAATAGTTGTTTCGCGATCGTGGGAGTAAGTAATTGATCATGAATACTTCTTGCCATTACCTGCCCAGGCCAAGATTCTTCCTGGGATAGGGGTAGATTTTCTTGGGGTTGACTATGGGTGGCCCGTTTCCATGTACGGTAAGGATGGGGAAGGCCTTCAAGGTGAATTAATTGTCCCGCTACAAAATGGAGGTAAAAACTTTTCGGGGGCTCCAGGATCGATAGCTTACCAGTAAGTTTTTTTTGGCCGATCACAGATAACTGCTGGGCTAGAGCTTGAAGAAAAGAAACTTTTACCTGGTTCATGGTATCTTGCGTCCTTCAGAAGGTTATCTACAAATTCCAGTGTAACCGGGTACAGGCCTACGCAACGTGACATTTTCTTAATTGTTTAGGCTTTATCTTTCACTTTAAACGGGGCCCCCTTAAGTACCGGACAAAAAATTAAAAATAGAAGGCTAATATCGGCTGTAAGCTTGACTAGATCAGGATTTACGCAAAAATTTCGATTCTGTCCTGGGAACCATGATGTTTGGGGAGAATCATTCAAGCAAGTCCCCAAAGTTTGGGGGATTTAGGGGCTT
>JAAUPO010000014.1 GCA_012033095.1 Synechococcaceae cyanobacterium RL_1_2
GCTTTTTATTACGTCTAGCTCAAACCCAGCAATGGCTTGATTTATTTAAGAATCGTTAGGGGTTAAACCTATAGGCTATGGCCCAGGGCAGTAAATACTTGTTTCTGAATAAAGACTTCCACTAGATCGGTATTAATTTTATCCCGTTCCGCTTCCTCCTTCAGAATCCTTAAGCCCACCTCCACGGGCAAAGACTTTTTATAAGGGCGATCGGCCGCCGTGAGGGCATCATAAATATCCGCAACGCTCATCATTTGAGTTTGAATCGGAATTTCTGCTTTTTTTAAGCCGAGAGGGTAACCAGTGCCATCTAATTTTTCGTGATGACCGTAAGCAATCATCGGGATAGCTTTCAGTTGGGGAGTCCAGGGAATCTGTTTTAAAAATTCGAAGGAATGGGACACATGGGATTCGATCGCGAGCCGTTCCGCACGGTTTAAATTCCCCCTAGGTACTAATAATTGTTCCATCTCTTCCGGGGTCACCAAGGGCTTAACCTGGCCATCCGTATCAATATAGTTATATTGGGATAGGGCATCGACTTTTTCTAGTAGCTCATCGGAAAGGGATTCAAACTTACGATTAGCGATCGCTTCAGGCTCATTAAATTCATTAACCAAATCCCAATATAGTTTTAGCTGATTAATTGCTTTATTTAGATCATCTTCCATTTGCTCTAAATACCGGCAATGTTCGCAGCTGTGGTTTGATTCCCCATGGTGATGGGGATGTTCTACTAAATAACGAAATTTTTCCTGGGCACAACTCATCTCCAGGGTACGTTGCACCAAAGAAAAACGAGACTTTAACACCTGCATTTGTTCAGGATAAAGCTTTTGGCGTTTATTTAAGATCAACTCCGGCACCCCAATTTTACCAAAATCATGGAGCAATGCCGCGTAGCGGATTTCCTGGAGTTGTCTATCATGGAAATGAATTAATTTTAATTGCCCTTGGTTAATACCATTGACTTCTTCCGCTAGGCGTAGGGTTAATTGGGCTACCCGTTCTGAATGACCAGCCGTGGTGGGATCCCTCGATTCAATTGCTTGGATCGAAGCCGTAACAAAACCTTCAAACAGATTTTCAATGCTAGCCTGTAAATTATTCCGCTCAATGGAAATGGCCGCCTGACTAGCTAGGGAACGAATAATGCGCTCTTCCCATTCAGAATAGGCAACGGTCACATCATAAACATTATCTAGGGTTAGGGTCGTCTCTCCATCGATCTTGCGGTTTAATAACTGGATTACGCCGATAATTTCCCCCTCTTGATCCTGCATCGGCAAAACCAAAATTGACCGAGTTCTATAGCCAAAATCGCGATCGAAACTGCGATCTAACTGATAGGGCAGATGGGGCAGCAACTCATAGGCATCAGGAATGTTTAAACTTTGGCCCGTTAAAGCCACATAACCCGCCAAACTTCTTGGGCTTAAAGGTACAGCAAACTCATTAAAAGAAACATTGGGCAACGAATCATTTTGGGCAACCTTAAAAATTAGATTAGCCATCGATTCATTTTTATCAATGAGAAAGACACTCCCCGCATCACTACAAGTGATTTCCCGACTTTTGGCTAAGATAAAATTGAGTAAATCCCCTAAATTTTGCTTTCCAGATAGGGCAGTCCCGATCGAGAGTAACTGTTCGATCAACTCGACTCTTTCACTAACTTCTTTGCTAAAGTCTTCCCTTTTAGATAATAAACGGATAGGGTTTTTTGCCTGGGTCATAGCAATTGATGGATGTTGAGTTATATATATCTGGAGTAATCTGGAGTAATATAGCCAGGAGCCGGAAAATACCAGAGTATGGTAACTATATTAGATGGGCTTAATCTGTTTGAAGGGTAGTGTTTAATAAATCTTGTTTTTACTTAAGATAGAACAAACCTACAAACCTAGAATTTTTTGCCATAATCCATAATCTTCAGGACTTACGCAAAAATTTTGATTCTGTCCTAGGAACCATGATGTTTGGGGACAATCGTTCAAGCAAGTCCCCCAACTTTGCGAAATTTAGGGGACTTGTGCGTAAGTCCTAATCCTTTATATTTATATTTTATACATTAAAAAAACTATCCCTAGTCTAATTTTGCTAGAAATAGTTTTCTCAATTATTTTTAATAATCTAAGGGTCTTGAGTAAATAACCAATTTAAAAAGCTGTGATAGGTTAACCCATTGGAGCTGGGTATCGCGGCTTTAATCGGTTTTGATCAATTTGAAGGCCATAGACCTCCATTAACCAAGGGGGAACCATCTGCCTTTGATTTGCTGGAGTTCCTACCATCAGCGATATTTCGCAGTAACAGCTTAAAAACGAAGACTAGCATTTTAGCCAATGTTTTCGGCAATCCATAACCCTATGTATTCCTTTTTGATGGGGAACCGGGGGCTAATAAACCTTGGTTAGTTTGACGTTTACTCTGGTTTGGGAACCGGTGTAAAGTGTTTGGATAATTTAAATAATTAAATAAAATTAAATAAAATTTAAATATTTAAATAAAAATTGAATAGGAATCAAATAAATCTAAATTAGATTAGTTTAATGGAGCGAAAAGCGAAAAATAAACCGATCGCAAGTCCAGTAAAACCACCAATAATTAAAAGAATAGGCGAATAGGCCAGCCATAGTTAGAAAATTCTCCTAAAAGTTTTTGCTTAAAAAATATTAAAAATAATTATTTTATGTAACCCATTCTATTCTATTTGGGAACTATTCCTATGAACACTAGTACCATTACCATTGATTTCGGTTATAGCCAGTACGACATTACCCTAGGTTCCCAATCCCTTGAGATGATCGGTGCCCAATTACAACGTTTAAACCTGGGGCAAACAATCTTACTAATTTCTAACCCAGAGATTTTTGATTTTTATGGCGATCGGGTTTTAGCTTCCCTGGCGGCGGCTAATTTTAAGGTGGATTACCATCTGGTGCCCGCTGGAGAACAATATAAACATGTGGGTTCCATCCAACAAATTTACGATCGCTGCATCGAATCCCGGTTAGAACGATCTTCGACGTTATTAGCCTTAGGGGGAGGGGTGATTGGTGATATGACTGGGTTTGCGGCGGCTACTTGGTTACGGGGGGTTAACTTTGTTCAAGTCCCGACTTCCTTACTAGCCATGGTGGATGCTTCCGTGGGGGGCAAAACCGGGGTTAACCATCCCCAGGGCAAAAATTTAATTGGTGCTTTTTACCAGCCCCGTCAAGTCATCATTGATCCCAGCGTTTTAAAAACATTGCCGGTACGGGAATTTAGGGCCGGGATGGCTGAAGTGATTAAGTATGGGGTGATTTGGGATCGGGAATTATTTGAAGCCCTAGAACAGGCTGACGCGATCGATGAGCTTCAGACCATGGATGAACAATTACTGTCCATGATTTTAGCCCGTTCCTGTCAAGCCAAAGCTGACGTTGTTAGCCAGGATGAAAAAGAAGGGGGCATTAGGGCGATTTTGAATTATGGCCACACCATCGGCCATGC
The DNA here is from genome assembly GCA_012033095.1 of Synechococcaceae cyanobacterium RL_1_2. GTDB lineage: Bacteria > Cyanobacteriota > Cyanobacteriia > Cyanobacteriales > JAAUPO01 > JAAUPO01. The sequence goes on from JAAUPO010000014.1 coordinate 3,499, forward strand.
CATCGAAAGTTTGACTAATTACGATCGCTTTGTCCATGGAGAAGCGGTCGCGATCGGTATGGTAGCCGCCGGTGCCATTGCCGTTGCCCTCAATTTATGGTCAGAGGAAGAACAACAAAGACAAATCAACTTGATCCAAAAAGCATCTTTGCCCACCAATATTCCTTCCACGATCGCGATCGCCGCATTAATCGAAGCCCTCAACCATGACAAAAAAGTCAAAGCCGGTAAGGTCAGATATATTTTACCCACCACCTTAGGGGAAGCAATCATCTCGGATCAAGTAACAACGGATTTACTCACCACTGTACTCCCATCCCTGCAAGGCTAAAACAAATCCTGACCATGCTAGGCCATGGGGTTCATGTTAGATTTAGATCTACAGGACTTACGCAAAAATTTCGATTCTGTCCTGGGAACCATGATGTTTGGGGACAATCGTTCAAGCAAGTCCCCCAACTTTGAAGGCTTTAGGGAGCTTTTGCGTAAGTCCTAACTAAATCCCTATTCAGGCTTTCTCCTCGGCAAAATTTCACTCAGAAATTGCCCCCACTTTCTCTCGTCTTGGTGAGAGCAACTAAGAAAATTCTCGACCTTTAGCGAAGCAACACCGATCAACCCTGTGCTCAACAACCTTCCCCAATAACCTTAAGAGTTCACTCGGATTGGGACGATGGGGAAGAAGAACCAAAGAATGGAAAGAGGGATCTTTATCAAATCTAGCTATTGTAAAAAACAGTCCTTATTTCCCTGAATCCTCTATCTTTAATATGAACAATTTGCTAACGTGTACTATTCTAATGTTGTATTTAGACAATTTGTTGATGGGGAAAATCACCCGTGCGCATTCCTCTTGATTATTATCGAATCCTAGGCATTACGATCCAAGCTACCGATCAGCAGATTAAGCAAGCTTATCAAGATCGCACTGCCCAACTCCCACGGCGGGAATATAGCAACGGGGCCATCACGTCTCGCAACTACCTGCTCGATCGGGCCTATGGTGGGTTAATCAACGAAGAAAGCAGAAACAAATACGATCGCGAATTAATTAACCAAAGCCATCAAACTAAAGATCCCTCCGTCTCCTTGCCCACCACAAAAGGAGGGGAAGACTGGGATTTAGGTAGCATCGAAGCCTACGCTCCCACCATCGAAATTGAAGATCAAGAAGTTGTGGGGGGACTGCTGCTGTTACTGGAATTAGGGGAATATACTAAACTAATTCGCCTCGGCCGCACCTACTTGAGCGATCGCTACAGAGCCAATATTGAAAAAGGCATGTGGGGAGACCCGGTAGTAGTCAAGTCAGACCTAATTTTGACCTTAGCCTTAGGTTACCTCGAACTAGCGAGGGAACAATGGCAACAGGGCCAATATGAAACCGCCGCCAAATCCGATCGCCTAGGGCAACAATTGCTGCTGGAGGAAGGCCTATTCCCCAGTGTTAGAGGAGAAATTCAAGCTGATTTATACAAACTGAGACCTTACCGAGTCCTAGAATTAGTCGCCCTCAATGAAGTAGAGGTCAAGGATCGCCAAAGGGGCATCTCCTTGCTCAAAGAAATGCTTAATGAACGGGAGGGCATTGATGGCAAAGGCAAGGATCGATCGGGGTTAAATACCAATGACTTTTTAAGATTTATCCAACAACTGAGGGCCTATCTTACCACCACGGAACAACAGGAAATCTTTTCCGAGGAAGCTAAACGCCCCTCCCCCGTAGCAACCTATCTGGCGGTGTATGCTTTTTTAGCCGGGGGCTATGCCCATTTTCAACCAGCGTTAATCGTCAAGGCACAAAATCTATTACGTACCCTCGGTAAAAAAAGGGATGTCTATCTAGAACAGGCTATTTGTTCCCTTTTACTAGGCCAAACTGAACATGCCACGATCGCGCTGGAAAACAGTCAGGACAAAGACGCACTCAACTTTATCCGAGATCATTCCCGGGATGCCCCCGATCTACTCCCTGGGTTATGCCTATATACAGAACAATGGCTACAAACCGAAGTGTTTAGCAATTTTCGGGATCTTAATCAAACCAGCCTCATCCTCAAAGAATATTTTGCAGAACCGGCAGTGGAATCCTACCTAGAACAACTGACCGGAGTTCAGCAACAGAATAATGAGTGGAGCGTGGAAGACCAAGCCCCAGGGATTAACGCCCCTTTAGCCCCTCGCACCAACGTTATCCCCCAGGCTTTAGCTCAAGGCTATAGTACCCCAGCACCCTATAGGGACAATCCAACAACGGTATCCGTTAGCTCTAATGCTAAACCACCTAACAATACCTTAGCCAAATCTCCCCGTGGCAAAAAAGCTACTAATGCCAAAGAGATCATCCCCGAAACCAGTTCCCGCCGTTCTCCTCGTCAGCAGTCAAAACGCAATAAAAAAACAAAAACGAAAGCTGGCAAAAAAACCGCATTATGGGTGATTTTACTCAATGCTATTGTCGCTTTTGGTTTAGCGGGGATCATTGTGGCCCAAGTAATCAAAATGTTTTCTGACTCCCCCAATGGCGGAGAGGTTGAAATTTCCACCGAGCAATTATCCATTAGCATTGATCAACCGGTGGTGGATATTCCTTTAGATGGGGAAAATAATTCCATTGTGGACAACACGATCGAGTTAGATAATGCCCCCACTAATCTTTCCTCTGCCCAAGCTTCTAAGATCATTAGTAATTGGTTATCCAGTAAAGCATTAGCGTTTAGTCAGCAGTATCAAGTTGATAGCTTAAGCCAGGTATTAAGTCCAGAATTAGCCGCGGACTGGAGTAATCGGGCTAAGCTGTTAGAAAGGGATAGAGCCTATCGTACCTTTAACCACACGATCAACCAAATTACTAAAATTGAAGCGGTGGGGGATGCTCAAGCCATTATTGAAGCTGAGGTCAGGGAAGTGGCCACCCACTATGAAAATGGGGAAGAAATGCCAGCCAAATCCTACGATGATCAATTGATGGTGCGCTATCAATTAAGTTATGCCAATGACAAATGGTTAATTACGAAAATTAGTGTCCTTTAGGGTAGATAGGATTAGGACTTTTGCCATGGAAACAACCCAAAGTCGCAAGGCTGATCATATTCGGATTTGCTTGGAGGAACAGGTAGAATCAGGGGCCGTTAGCACTGGTTTGGAAAATTATCGCTTTCGCCATTGTGCCTTACCCAATTTAGACTACGATCGCTTAGATCTAAGTACTAAGTTTTTAGGTAAAACCCTGCAAGCTCCGATTCTTATTTCCTCGATGACTGGGGGCACCACCGAAGCCCAGCGCATTAACCGTAATTTAGCCAAAGCGGCCCAAAAGTATGGGTTAGCCATGGGGGTGGGTTCCCAACGGGTGGCGATCGAGCAACCCGAAGTTAATGCCACGTTTGCGATGCGGGATATCGCTCCGGATATTTTGCTATTTGCTAATTTAGGGGCAGTACAGTTTAACTATGGTTATGGCTTAGAGCAATGTGAGCAAGCGGTGGAAACCATTGGGGCCGATGGTTTAATTTTGCATCTTAACCCCCTGCAAGAGTGTGTTCAATCCCACGGCGATCGCAACTTTGCTGGCCTATTAACCACCATCGAACAACTTTGCCAACAATTATCCGTACCCATCATCATTAAAGAGGTAGGGAATGGCATTAGTGGAGAGTTAGCCCAAGCCCTCATTCAAGCGGGGGTACAAGCGATCGATGTGGCTGGGGCAGGGGGGACATCCTGGGCCATGGTGGAAGGCTGGCGCAGTAATGATCCCATTCAACGGCGATTGGGCCAGACCTTTGCCCATTGGGGCCTACCCACCAGCCAATGTATTCAGGAAGTACGAAAGATCAGTTCCATCCCCTTAATTGCTTCCGGCGGCATTCGCCATGGTTTGGATATCGCTAAATGTTTAGCATTGGGGGCCGATCTAGTGGGTTTAGCCTCCCCTTTTCTCCGGGCGGCCCATGGTGGGGAAACCCAGGTGGAGGAATTAATTGAGGTATTGATGGCTGAGCTTAAAACGGTGCTGTTTTGTACGGAAACAGCCACCGTATCAGATTTAATTTCCTCTGCTTCCCTTGAACCTCTGTCCTAAAATATTGAATTGATAGGTAATTTACGGGTAACTTATGGGTAAATTCTTAAAGGATATTCTGGCTAGCGCGATCGGAACCATTGTGGGGATTTCCGTTGCAGTAACCTTCGGCAGTTTGGCGTTAATGGGAGTCATTGTGGCATCTTTTTCCCATGAGGCAGAACCCACGGTTAAAGATAAATCCCTACTGGTCATTAACCTTTCCACCCCCATCCAAGATGCTCCGGTACCATTTAATTTGGATATGTTGCTCAGCAATCAATCCCAAAATATTTTGTCCTTAAGGCAAGTGCTAACCGCGATCGAGGATGGCACCACCGATGAAAATATTTCTGGTATTTTCTTGACTAGTGACGGTGGCGACAATGGTAATGGCTACGGTAGTTTAAAGGAAATTCGGGCCGCATTACTTCAATTTCAACAGACTAGCGGTAAGCCCATCGTTGCCTATGGGGATAGCTGGAACGAACGTAATTATTATTTAACTTCCGTCGCTGATGAAGTGTATTTGAATCCCCTGGGGGGCATTGAAATGAATGGCTTCAGTTCTGAACCCCTATTTTTGAAAGGGGCATTGGATCAGTTTGGAGTTGGGATGCAGGTTGTTAGGGTTGGTACGTTCAAAGGGGCAGTAGAACCTTACCTGAGGGAAGATTTAAGCCCAGAAAATCGGGAGCAAACCCAAACGTTACTAGATGATATTTGGCGAGATTATCGCACCACCGTCGCCGCAGAACGGGAAGCAGTCACCCCGGAACAATTACAAACAATCGCGAATACCCAAGCCTATCTCAACGCCGAACAATCCAAAACCGCTGGCTTAGTAGATGGGATCAAATATTTTGATGAAGTGCTAACCCGGTTAAGGGAAATTACTGGCACCGATAGCCCCGACCAGGAAATTCCCCAGGTATCGGTGAGTGAGTATTTACAATTAAATCAACCCCTTTCCTTTGAAGAGGCTAAACCATCGGAACCCACCATCGCAGTGGTCTATGCCGAAGGGGCGATCGTTCCAGGCAATGGTGAAATTAATCAAGCCGGCGGCGATCGCTTAGCTAAAGCCCTCCGGACAGTGAGGCAAGATGAAAAGGTAGAAGCGGTGGTTTTACGGGTAAACAGTCCTGGTGGTAGCGTTACCGCCTCAGAAATAATTTGGCGAGAAGTAAATTTAATTGCCCAAACTAAACCCATTGTGGTTTCCATGGGGGATATGGCAGCTTCTGGGGGCTATTGGATTGCCATGGGGGCGAACTATATTTTTGCCGAAAAAAGCACCATTACCGGTTCCATTGGCGTTTTTGGCTTGCTGCCCCATTTCCAATCCGTAGCTAACAATAATGGTTTAACGTGGGATACGGTGAAAACCTCCCAACTAGCGGATCTTGATACCATCACTAGGCCGAAAACAGCTCCGGAGTTAGCAATCTATCAGCAGGAAGTTAACCGCATGTACAATCTCTTCCTCAATCGGGTCGCGAAGGCCAGAAATTTACCCGTGGACAAAGTAGGGACCCTCGCCCAGGGACGGGTCTGGTCAGGGGAAGAGGCAAAAGCCAATGGCTTAGTTGACCAAATTGGTGGGTTAGATGATGCGATCGCTTACATTGCCCAACAAGCCAACCTATCAGGGGATTGGACGATCAAAGAATATCCTGAACCCCGTACCATAGAAGATGAACTCATTGATTTATTTGGCGAAGCCCAACTCAAACAGAATCCGGCGATCGCTGCCGAGTGGCAAAAATTCCAACAAAACCTATCCCTATTAACGAGCTTAAATGAATCCCAGGGGCATTTATAGCCGACTTCCCCTCACCCTCACCCTGGATTAGACTGTCTCCATCTATTCATCTATTCTTGAAACATGATCATTGTCCCTATCTCCCGTCCATTGCCATCAAACTGGCAACAGTGTTTATTGCGAGGTTGATGGGGAGCCTTGGGGATCAGTTGGTCAACTTGCCCAATACTCAGGTTAAAATAAATTGGTAGAAGTTACACTGATCACAATACACAGTCAAAATTATGGGTTAAATTTTAATTAGTTACTTTTTAATTAATTAATTAAAAACTTAATCCCAGTTTCTTCCTTGGATAAGGACACCAGTACTTGAGTTATGCCCAGGCCCTATAGCAATCCTAAATAGCTTGTGGCAATTAAGTACATTGAAAGCCAAGTCTAGTAAGGATCTTCATGTTATGACCTAGTTAGGACTGCTATATCGATAGAATCTGATCGCCAAATCAATGCTATTGATGTTACAGAGCCAACATTGCCCTAAGTCCCCTAAAGAAGGGACAGGGAACCATAACTTAAGTTATATCCGTAGTAGCAAGTTGACAATTTGGGATGACTTCTTCTAAGGATACGTTTGCCATAATTGCCATAAATAAACATAACTAAAACTGAGGTCTGAAGTCTGATTTTTCCTCAGAAAAATCCTAGCCCTAAGAGTTAACTCCTAAACTTCTCACTATTCTAACCAACGTTAAAATCTTAAATTAACGTTTAACTTGTAAAGAACCGTTGAAACCCACTCAACGGGCAATTAAACTACATACAATAGAGATATTTCTCCTGTGTAATTGCTTGCCATTTTCTTTCCTTTACCTGATCTAAGTTCATTGATTGTCCACTAGTTCAAGGGTCTAGCCTGTTCATGAAAAATATTGATGATGCCTTTTCCTTCTTCAAACAGCTACTTTATCGGGGCGCGATCGCTACGGTGACAGCCACCGCAGTGTTAACTCCCCAATTAACTCCCCCCGTAGCCGCAACTATCGAATCCAGTCCGAAGGAAATCGTTGATCAGGTTTGGCAGATTGTAAATAATGAATTTGTTGACCGAGATTTTAATAACTCCGATTGGCTAGCGATGCGTCAAACAGCCCTAGCGAAGGATTACGACAATCAACAGGAAGCCTATCGAGAAATTCGTAGAATGCTCCGGAGCCTAGGGGATCCCTATACCCGTTTTCTTTCCCCAGCAGAATTTGAACTTTTAACCAACCAAACCAGTGGGGAATTATCCGGTATCGGAGTAACCCTAACCATTGATAGTGTGACGGGAAAAATTCTAGTTTCTGATACTTTCCCCAATTCCCCAGCGGCATTGGCAGGTATTCGCAAAGGGGATTTCATCGTTAAGGTGGACAATCAACTGACCAATTTTATGGGGCTAGAACAGGTTTCCCAGGCCCTGAGAGGGGAAATTGATACCCAAGTCAGTTTAGAAATTCAGCGGGGAAATCAGGTGTTCACCATGGATTTAATCCGTAGTCAAGTACATTTACCTTCGGTTAGTTTTTCCTACCGTGATGAAGGCTCCATCCCTGTGGGTTACATTAAGCTAGATGAATTTAGTTCCCATGCTGCGGAACAAATGCAAGACGCGATCGCGCAATTGAGCGAACAAAATGTTTCCGCCTACGTCCTAGATTTACGAGACAATCCTGGGGGTCTATTGTTTGCCAGTGTCGATATTGCCCGGATGTGGATGGAAAAAGGTTCCATTGTCCGCACCATCGATCGCAAAGGGGGAGACCAGCAATTTTTTGCGAACCATACGGCGTTAACCAATGCCCCCCTGGCTGTCTTAGTCAATGAAGATTCCGCCAGTGCCAGTGAAATTTTGGCCGGAGCATTAAAAGATAATAAAAGAGCCACGATCGTTGGTTCGCGCACCTTCGGCAAAGGAACTGTACAGTCTGTCCATACCCTCAATGATGGCTCTGGTTTAGCAGTTACGATGTCCCGCTACTATCCCCCCAGTGGCATCAATATCACTAACCACGGTATTTTACCCAACGTCCAGCAAGAATTAACGGTCTCAGAACGTAATCGCTTAGAGATCAATCCTTCCTTGATGGGTACCAGTGCCGATCCCCAGTATGTAAGCGCAATTGGGATTTTAACCAATACGGTGTTATCAGAACGAGAAAGAAGTAATAATCCCATTAGTATCAGCCAAGAAACCGCCAATACTTTTTGATTGGTCGATCCTAAGGCTTAATGCCCAGTTGTAGCCACAAGTTCTCCAATTTCCTGATTTTTTGATGGGGAAATTGGGGTTTTTATTTGTGTGTTATCACCTCGGCAAAAAAACATGATCGGGAGCATCTCACTAATTAATCTGTTGCGATCGGATTGGCTATGGCTATACCTTGGACTTTGATCTATAGTCAATTTAATTTTAGTATGGGGTGGGCTGTTCCTCTCAATGGAAATGTTTTCAGATCTATTTGTTTCCCCTAATTATTTAAAAAGACTATACCATTACAATTCAAGAAGACCAGGTTTCAGCTATCTTTCGCTTCATTTATATTTTCCTTGGCTTGATCGCAAAACCCCGGCGGCCCATGGCAACGGGGCCAAGATTAACCGTGAACCAACGTGCTACAAAAATCTTTTTAAATAAAGCTAATAAAACAGTCGTAAATTAATTAGAATAGTTAATGTCGGAGGCCTTAGGTTTCCGGTCACTCCTCACACCATATCGCGCCTGAAGATATCTTTGGGCGTTTTTTTCTGACTACTGACATTGACATCCTTAACCAGGAATTAAATACTATGGTCGTTAAAATCAAATGCCATACAAAAAATTGATGGTATGGGCGAAGTGGGACTTGAACCCACATGACCTAAGCCGCCACATTTTGAGTGTGGTGCGTCTACCAATTCCGCCATTCGCCCTTGGTTGAGTAATTATTATAATTCATTGTGCATTTTTTGAGCAAGGAACTATATTCAGCCGATGCGGCCCAACGATCAATTTCTTGAGCCCTAAGTACCGGGAGGGGATGGGTTAGTTGGCTGTTATGGTTCTCCTTTAACATCTTGCCTAGTTCGCTCGTGTCCATGGCGTGGTAGTTACGAGCTTGTTCCATAAAGGCGTCGAGGTTAAGTTGGGAGGAAAGGGAGGAGGAACCACCACATAGTTTCATTAAAACTGCCATGACAATTTTGGGGTCTTGGGCTACTAACGCTGCGGCTCGATCGCAACTAAATTCGGCACATCGTACCCATCTTAAAATTTGGGTTTGTAAATTTTGGGTTAGCATTTGTCCCCTAGGGGTAATAAACTAGTCGCTAAACTCATAATATTCGCGATCGTTAAATATACCCCGTGCTCACACTTCAAATGACCTAACTCATGGGCGATCACAGCTTGGGTTTCCTCTGGAGTTAATATTTCTAACAGGGAAGTATGAATCACAATGAAGGGTTGTTGGCTCCGCATTGCTAGGGTGTAAGCATTGGGAGAGGGATTTTGCTTAACATATAATTGGGGCGGTTCAATTTCTAATACACCACAGGCTTCGATTAGTAAGCGATGAAGATGGGGTAATTGATTGGGCCCGACGAGAATACTGGCAGCGATGTTATCGATATAGAAAAACTTTTCCCCCACCTCCCCTAATAAATTACGAATCATAAAATCTAAGCCGGGCAACTGCTTCAATTGCTCCGTTGCTTGACGATCGAGGTGGTGGCGAAAATCGTTAGCGGTCAAACCATGCAAAATCTGTTTTGGGGAGGGCATTGGTAATAAGGGCAATAATGATAAAAAAAGGAAACTTTTATACAACCAAGTGTTGTCTTAATGGCAACTTCAATTTTATTTTAATTTTTATTTACTTATTTGAAGTTTTTAGGCTAAGATATATAACTCTAAAATATGACCGTCAAGTAATATAATTCCGTTCCCTGTTTGTTCTTCCGAAATGGTATTGCCTCAGCTAGTAGGAATACGGAGTTATTAATAAAGTTTGAAAGTTTGAGTTTTAAGTTAACCATTAACAACCTTTAATAGTAATGGAGTCTGGTTCTCCCCATAGCAAAACAATGTCGTCAAAAACCTATGAATTATTTATAAATTTTTTGAAGGAAGAGCTTCGATTGTCTTCTGAATCGATCGCGATCGCGGAAAGGAGTTTAGCCAATAATCCTGGCCCCTTACCCATGGTCCTATGGCAATATGGTTTGGTCACCTTGGATGAACTTGATCGCATTTACGATTGGCTAGAGACAGCCTAAGGTGGCATTTCCCTGGGATTTAGAGGAGTTAAATGGTGGCAACAAACGTTAACCATTTTTGAAAGAAGGGCGATTAAAACGTAAGCCCCCCACTCCACGCCATGGCAGTTCATTCTACGGGATGTTGCTGAA
>JAAUPO010000303.1 GCA_012033095.1 Synechococcaceae cyanobacterium RL_1_2
CGTCACGTGGTGGAACGTTTTCCCTGTAGCTTCCTCATAGCCGATGAAGTGGGCCTAGGCAAAACCATTGAAACAGGTCTAATTCTGCGTTACCTATTTGTTTCCGGGTAAAGCCAGGCGGATTTTAGTGCTAGCCCCCGCCAGTGTGCAACCCCAATGGCATAGCGAAATGCGAGAAAAATTTAACCTGAATTTCTGGAGTTATAGCAAAGGACAATTCACTGATGCCTATGGCCAAACATCTCAACCCCCAGATAATCCTTGGAATACCCAAAATTTAATCTTGGCCTCCAGTCACCTGGTGCGTCGTCAAGAAAGGATGGAGGAACTCCTAGCCGCCGAACCCTGGGATGTGGTGATCGTCGATGAAGCCCACCATGCTCGGCGCAAAGCTCCGCAAAACAGAAAGGAAACCCCGAACCGTTTACTAGAACTCCTCCACCAACTGCGGGAAAAAACAAAGAGTATAGTATTACTCTCTGCGACTCCCATGCAGATTGACCCAATCGAGGTGTTTGACTTAATCTCTGTGATTGGATTAGAAGGTCACTGGAGTTATGGCGATACTTTCTGTGAATATTTTGCGTCCCTTGCCAACCAACCCAACGAAAATCTGCTCAAATTCTGGCAACAGATGACCGCTGCCTATTTTAAACATGGTGGTAAATCCTGTCCCCGATTTCAGGCCTATCTCCATCAAGGCGATCGTCTCCTTGCTTCCCGTATCGAAGACTTTTGGAGTGGCAAATATCCAACGATAAACCTGCGTCAATACCTTAATGATTCCATTTTCCTTGAACTTTCCCAAAAATATCTCAGTGTCCATACTCCCCTCAAAGAAAAGATGTTTCGCCATACCCGTAACACCCTCCGGGAATATTACAAACGGGGTTTACTCGATCGCGACGTACCCCAAAGGAATGTACAGGATCAAGCGATCGCCCTCGAACCCACCAGGGAAGCAGAGCTTTACCGCCAAGTTAGCGATTATGTACGGGATTTTTATCGCCTCGCCCAAAAAGAAAACCGCAAAGCCCTAGGGTTTCTCATGACCCTCTATCGCAAACGCTTGACCAGTTCCTTTTATGCCATGGGGGAATCCCTGCAACGTCGTCTAGATGCCTTGCTCACCCACCAAGGTAATGGTTTAACCGATGACGATTACCTCAACCTCGAAGATCAAGACGATCCCATCATTGACGGTCTAGAAAGCTTGATGGAAGAGATCCACCCTAAGGAAATCGAATACCTCGAAGACCTGCTGCGGCAATTTGCAAATACGGGGGAAGATACCAAATTTTCCCACCTCCTCACCATCCTCCGTCAAGAATTTTACCATCGCGATAGTGCCATCATCTTCACCCAATACACCGATACCCTGGACTTTCTCCGAGGTGAACTACAACAGATCTATGGCTCCCAAGTGGCCTGTTACTCTGGCCGGGGTGGGGAAAAACTCAAGGATGGCCATTGGCACAACGTCCCCAAGGAACAAATTAAACGGGAATTTAGGGAAGGTCAAATTAAAATTTTGCTCTGCACCGAATCCGCTAGCGAAGGCTTAAACCTCCAAACCTGCGGGGTGTTGATTAATTACGATATGCCCTGGAACCCCATGCGGGTAGAGCAACGCATTGGACGGATCGATCGCATCGGCCAAACTTTCCCCCATGTCATCATCCACAATTTTTATTACGATGGCACGGTAGAGGCGAAGGTTTATCAACGTTTACGCGATCGCATCCAGGCTTTTTCTTCCGTTGTCGGGAGTTTACAACCCATTTTAGCCAAAGTCCCGACTCTGATTGAACGGGCAACCATGAGTGCCGATCCCCAGGAAGAAGATGTATTATTTGCCGAATTTGACCATGATCTGGAAGCACCACCCCTACAAGTAACCCTCGATGATATGGTGCAAATGGATGTTGAAGCCGATATTATGCAAATTCGTCAACCTCGACCACCAGCACCCTTTACATGGCAAGATTTAGAACGATGGTTTACGACTTCACCCGCCTTGAAACAAGCAGGAATTACTTTTGAGGCCCAAAGCGATCGCCAGTGGGTAATGACAACAGACAAACAGACCTATCAAGTAACCTTCGACCCGATCACCTTCGATGAATATGCTTCATCCACAAGATTATTGTCCATGGGGGATCACCTTTTAGATGGGCTGATTAGATCCTTGGAAAAGCCAAAAGCTGAACTCTCAAATCCCCAAATTCTTAGCTAAAACAAAGATATTGATGCTGGATTGGAGGGATAAATTACAGTCTCCTTTCCCTAAATATCCCGATATTGGCCATCTAATTCATCTAATTCATAAAGATAGTAATTGATGGCATCATCCCCAGCGATCGCGGCGATGGCCCTCAATTTATCCTGCATGATGACTTCCATGATGTGGTAACTCACCCCCTTCCCCGTTTGACCAAGGCCTAACGCCACCAACCGTTTTTTGCTTTTGGCAACTTTAAGGTAGAAAGTATGAACTAAAAAAATATGTGTTTTTTGATACGCAAAATCCCCCTAACCTTTGTAGATAGAGGGATTCGACTGGTTAAGCGGGTGAGGGAAGTCGAACCCCTATCATCAGCTTGGAAGGCTGAGGTTTTACCACTAAACTACACCCGCAGTTCAATTTCAGTGTTTTGAATATACCATAGCTTTTTTCTTGTTGTAAAGATCCGGACTTACGCAAAAATTTCGATTCTGTCCTGGGAACCATGATGTTTGGGGACAATCGTTCAAGCAACTCCCTCAAATTTGGGGGATTTAGGGGGCTTTTGCGTAAGTCCTAAAGATCTAAAATTACACCGTAATCCCTTGGGGCTTTGTACTAAATCATTACTAGCGTTTAAGATTAATGATCGGTAAACTTGGTTAATGTCTCTAGGGTTTAGCTTGTCACCGATAGGGCTTCTACCATGATGGAAGGAGTATAGCAGGAGCCGATCCATTCGAGATCGCTACCGAGGGTCAGATTTCCGGCTAATAGGTCGTACACGTTGCCAGTAATCATGGTGTCCTTCAGGCGGCCCACCACTGCTCCTTGGTCAATCAAAAAACCAAGATCGAGGTTGCAGAAAATCCCCAGAGATGTCCGGGCCGCCCCCTAAAATTTGATCCACCAAAATAGCCCGATCGCTCAGCTTCATCAATGCACTTAAATCAGCATTCCCTGGGGTAACAATCATATTGACCAAACTAGGACTAGGGTAACGGCCGAGGCTTCCCCGAAAACCGCTACCGGTGGAGCTTTGGTTTAATAATCGACCCATGGTGCGATCGCAGTAAAAGGTGTGTAGGCGGCCGGACTCAATTAATTTTAGGGTTTGGGTGGGTGCTCCTTCATCATCAAACTTGCAATTATAGGGAACGCGATCGGGTTGTTGGGTGAGGGTAATGACGGGGTTAATAACTTGTTTGCCCCTAGCTTCTGCCCAAGGGGAGGAACCTTCCCAAATCCGTTTTCCGTTAAGGGCATCACTTACAATTTCCCAAAACATCACCGCTGCATTGGGGGTAAAAATCACAGGAAATAAACCTTGCACTGGTTTGGCTTCCGCTATTGACCACTGGAGGCGTTGCTTAATCGTTGCTAATACCGTCGCTAAATCCGGTGTGGTTTTAGTGAGTTCCCCTCCATAGACCGCCAAAAAATCATCTTCCCTCGTCCATTCTGCCCCAATGCTATAGCTTAAGTAATTATCGGATTGCTCACAGTGAAGTCCTTGGGAATTTATTAATAAACTATGTTCTGTGCTCCATTCTAAATCGGCGTTACAAATGACTTCCGGAAATTCCGCTCGAAGGGCATCGATCGCGGTTTGTCCTAACTCGATCATTGTCTCCACGGGGACAGGGTTAGGGGACGTTAGATCCAGCAAATGGTCTGAATGGTTTAATTCTGGGGTTTCGGGGGCATTTAATTCCGCGATCGCCAAGGCGGTACTTACCAAATGATCAATGTCCACTGCTCCATAGGCCACCGCTACCCCCGGTCGATTCCCGTGCCAAAGCCTTAACGCAGTACCAATGGATTCCGAAGTTTCTAGTTGTTTCAGGCGATTGGTTTCAAAGCTAACGGGTTGACAGGTGCTACTTACTTGATAAACTTCCGCCTCATTGGCCCCTGCCGCGATCGCTTGATTAATTAACTTTTCAGGAATAGAGCTCATAGCACCACAATAAATAATCTTTCTAATTATCGAAGATGAAGGAGTTTTGAACAATTTCCTCCCTATCAATCCCTTAGGACTTGCGCACAAGCCCCCTAAATCCCCCAAAGTTCGGGGCAGGGGGCAACATGCCAATTCAATTGATTTGATAAACAGCCTCTAATGGCTTCAATAATTTCCTGATGCTACTGGGCGGATTTGCTATTATTTCCCAGGTAGTCCTATACAAGTAAGGA
>JAAUPO010000304.1 GCA_012033095.1 Synechococcaceae cyanobacterium RL_1_2
GCCGATGTTCATGATCTTGAAAATAAACTTTGATCTGATTTAATATCTAAATCCCATAGAAAATCAACATTTTTATTTAAAGATAATATATTCAATTGTCGTACAAGTTGAGAATTGCTAAAGCTTCTTGCAATTGATTGAGCTGCGACCTTTATCTCAGAATTAGATTTCAAATTAGCAATTAACAAGTTTTTATCATCTCTCTGAAGTAGCCGTGGGCAGGAGATTACACTTACTAAAATTTTCAAGTCTCGTAATCGCTGAGAACTAATAGACATAAGCTTCAAAATAACAGTGAATAGACATCACTCAAAAGTGTCCGTGAATCCTTGTTGGCATTCATCATACCTGACAAAATCAAAAATAAACCATATTTTAAGGACAAAATACACGGACACTTTTGCCATGAGTCGAAAAGGTGAGTCAGTCACGCTATCACTTAAAGATTACGAAAAAATAGAGCTGGAAAAGCTAGCTCAGGAATTTGGCTGTGAGTGGGGCGATCGCCCGAATATTTCCAAGTTGATTAAGCAGATTGCCAAGAAAGAATTAAAAATTGCCCCTAATAACGATTGGCCCCTAGAGCGCATTAATGTCCTAGAGCGCATTCGGAAATGGTTAATTGATGGAGGAGAAATTGATCAAGCGATCGCGATCGCCAAACTCATGGTGGAACGGAGCGAATTAACCCATATCCCCCTACGCCAGGAGCTAGAAAAATTTATTCAGCAACCCCAACCCCCATGGCGGGCCAGGATTGATAGTTTTATTAAAGGACAACGACCCTTCCAGCTATCCTACCAAGATGTCCAGGAAAAAGTATGGACATTTTCCATTCATCACGCCCAGATCGTCCCCCACGAAAACCGTCAATATCTCGACTGTTGGTGTCAAGAAACCGAAGGTAATCAAGATCTGCCGGAACTACAACATAATTGGTCGTTTCGCCTCGATCGCATCCATGATGCCGCCGTTATTCCCTTAAATCACAAATGGAGACCTAACCTAGATATCATCCCCGTCGAAATCCATTTATATCGAGGGTTAGCCTTTGCCTATGAAAGTAAAATTGATGATCTTCATAATCAATGGCATCCTGAATTAACCCAGACCCGCCAAGTCGTGCGCCAGGTAAGCAATACCTTTTGGTTTATTAGGGAAATGCGCCGTTATGGCCCGGATTGTCAGATCATTACTCCTAAAGCCGTTCGCGATCGCGTCATCAGCGATATTCGCGCCCAATATCACACCTATGAATTAGATTAACCAGATTTCCCTTAGGTTAAGGAACAACTTACCGAGGTTGTAAGATTTACCCAACCAAGTCAGGCAGGACTTACGCAAAAATTTTGATTCTGTCTTGGGAACCATGGTGTTTTGGGACATTTGGGGACAATCATTCAAGCAAGTCCCCAAAATTTGGTGGATTTAGGGGGCTCGTGCGTAAGTCCTATCAGGGAAAGGAAAGAATCCGATATGATCCATAGCTGTGGAAAAATTTTGTTAATCCTATGGCCATGGCTGACAATCGCGATCGCTTATTATCTAGTTACGATTACCCCTTATCCGAACAACTCATTGCCCAAGCCCCCGTCGTACCAAGGGACAGTTCCCGGCTCCTGATCCTAGACGGGAAGAATCAGGTGCATCATCAACATTTCCGGGATTTAGGTGCTTGGCTCCATCCTGGGGATTTATTGGTAATGAATAACACCAAAGTAATGCCCGCCCGTCTTTACGGCCAGAAAAATACCGGCGCAGAAGTAGAAGTTCTATTACTAGAAGAGCAACAACTAAACCTGTGGTTAGCCCTCGTTAAACCAGGGAAAAGATTCAAATTAGGTACGGAGTTTAAGTTTGAAGGACGACAGGGCAAAACCATCAACGCCACGGTAGTAGGGAAAGATGAGGCCACCGGCGGTAGGCTACTTCAATTTAACTCTAAAGACGGCTTAAATTTGAAGGAATTGCTCGATGATCTAGGGGAAATGCCCCTACCCCCCTATATCAATGGGCGAGATTCAACACCGGATCAATACCAAACCGTCTATGCGAAACACCTAGGGCGATCGCAGCACCAACGGCCGGGTTACATTTTACCCCCGAATTACTCCAGGCCCTCACCGCCCAAGGCATTGGTCAAGCCTTTGTCACCCTCCATGTGGGGGTAGGGACTTTTCGGCCAGTGGAGGTAGAAACCATTACAGACCATGGGATGCACTCAGAATGGATTGACGTGCCAGAAACCACGATCGCCAAAATTAAAGAAACCAAAGCCCAAGGTAATCGAGTAATTGCAGTGGGGACAACGGCTGTCCGTTCCCTAGAAGGTACTGCCCAAAAAATGGCCGGCGGCGAGCTCCAAGCCTATACCGGGAAAACCGACCTATTCATTTATCCCGGCTATCAATGGCAGATAATTGATGCCATGATTACTAATTTCCACCTACCCAAATCTAGTCTGTTAATGCTAGTCAGTGCCCTGATTGGGCGGGAAAAATTACTGGCCCTATACCGTGACGCGATCGACCGTAACTATCGTTTTTATTCCTTTGGCGATGCCATGCTGTTGTTTCCACCCCAAGGATCTTCAACATAACCCATCCCCCCATACGGAAATTTCTACCTTAGGGGAGGGTTATGGCAATGGCGATTTTTCAAAGCTAATGTCAAGATAAAAAAACAGGTGGGACATATTGCCCATGGGCATCCTTAAAGCCCAAACCGTCGGGATTAAATAACCCTTAATGCCTGGTGACCGAAGTCCAGAGGTAGAGAGGTTTAACCAAACAGAGCCGTTCACCTTCCATCATCATGGCCCCAGGGCTGCGATTCCTATCCTTTAGTAAGAAAAATTAGTCAAAAATTAGTAAGAAAAATTAGATTAAAAAATAGGCCAACACAATGAACCATTTTGCCCCACCACCAGTCAAAACTTGATAAAGCTAAAGCACACCAAAGTACACCCAAGAATATCAATCAGATTATTCCCTAATTTCCTCCTCCGCGATCGCTCCACCAGTTGGCATAGCATCGTTTAAAAACAAAATTGAGAACCAACCTTAAAATAGTCATGAAAAATCCTTTTCGTTATTCCCTGGTTAGATACCTCGTAGTTTTAGGTTGTGGCATGGCCTTAGCTATGGGTCTATACAAATCCTCCCCTTCCTTCATTGCCAATGCGTTAGAAGTAGAACCTACTGATTTAGTAGCCCAAGTCCAGCCAGAAGCCTCCCCCCGTAACTTTGTTGCCAATGCAGTCGATCGCGTCGGCCAAGCGGTAGTTAGGATCGATACAGAAAAAACCGTTACCCGTCAAGCCGATCCCTTTTTTGATGATCCCATGTTCCGCCAATTTTTCGGGGATAGTTTTG
Source organism: Synechococcaceae cyanobacterium RL_1_2 (assembly GCA_012033095.1). GTDB lineage: Bacteria > Cyanobacteriota > Cyanobacteriia > Cyanobacteriales > JAAUPO01 > JAAUPO01. Next base: position 3,375 of record JAAUPO010000304.1, read on the forward strand.
GTTTTAATTTACCTCCCCAAGAACAAGTAATGCGGGGCCAAGGTTCTGGTTTTATCATTGATAACCAAGGTACCGTGCTCACCAATGCCCATGTGGTCAATGGAGCGGATAAGGTCACCATCTCCATTAAGGACGGCCGTAGCCTCGAAGGAAAAGTAATGGGGGTGGATGAGGTCACGGATTTAGCTGTAGTTAAAGTCAAAGGGGAGAATCTCCCGATCGCGGCCCTAGGGGATTCAGCCCAATTAAAAGTAGGGGATTGGGCGATCGCCGTAGGTAATCCGGTGGGCTTAGATAACACCGTAACCCTCGGTATTGTTAGTACCCTCAATCGCTCCAGTGCCCAAGCAGGTATTCCCGATAAAAGATTAGATTTCATTCAAACCGATGCGGCCATTAACCCCGGTAACTCCGGTGGCCCTTTGCTCAATGACCAAGGGGAAGTGATTGGTATTAATACCGCCATTCGTACCGATGCCATGGGGATTGGGTTTGCCATTCCCATCAATAAAGTAAAAACCGTGTACCCCCAATTGGCTAGGGGTGAAAAAGTTCAACATCCCTACCTAGGGGTAAGAATGGTGGGTCTCACTCCAGAAATGGCGCAAAAAAATAATAATGATCCCAACTCCATAATTTCCTTACCGCAAGTAAACGGTATTTTAGTCGTTCAGGTCATGGCCGATAGTCCTGCCGCGATCGGCGGGATCAAAAAAGGCGATGTCATTGTTAAATTTGATGGTCAGAGCGTCACCGATCCAGCCGATTTACAACGCATGGTAGAAAACTCCAGGGTTAACCAAAGGGTCGAAGTGGAAATCATCCGTAACGGTAAAAATCAAAAATTAACCTTAACCACCAGTACCATCGACAATCTGTCCTAACCATCCTCCCGGATTATGGGGAATCCAACCAACTGCCCTTAGTTCTAGAAAAACTGATGGGGATTCAACAACCCAGAACACCTTAACATTCAGGACTTTATGCACAAGTCCCCTAAATCCCCCAAGTTGGGGAACTTAATTGCTTAAAATTTA